>JAEWFB010000385.1 GCA_023389095.1 Actinomycetes bacterium | reverse complement strand
CTGGTATCGGCGCCGCTGCGTTCACCCTCGCGGTGGTGCAGATGATTGTGCTCGTCGCGGCTCGCGGCATGCTCGACCCGCTGCTCGGACTGCTCGCCGGCTTGGTCGGACTGGGCGCCTTCTGCCTCGGCGGGGCGGAGCGGTACTACCGCGCGGCGCGGCTGCGCGCGAAGGAAGCAGAGATCCGTCCACCCCGGCAACGGGGGCGAGAAGCGCCCCAGGGAGGCTTCGCCCGCAAGATGGACGTGCTTTTCAATCGCTATTTTGGTCGATATGTTCCCGATGGAACTGACCGGACCTACTGGCGCTCCCAGACAGCGGGCATCCAGCGGCACCTCCGCGACGAACTAGTCGAGCTTTACCGTGAGCAGCGTATCGACGCCAACCGCGTCGCCTGGCTCGTTCGGTATCTCGTAGGCGACGTGCGAAGGCAGTGGGAGCAAGACACTCTGACGGCCTATCGTCAGGCACTGCGCACGCCGGTCAAGTCCAAGGCGCTCCAGGTCGGCGGGCTGGCTCTGCTCGCCCTCGGAAGCCTCTGGTTCGTCCCGGCCGTCGTGACAAGCGCTCCTCTGACGGGCGCAGGATGGATCCTGCTCGCGGCGGCGTCTGCCGTGCCAGCGGTGCGGTCCTCGTTCCGCATCGTCGCCGAGCGACGTAGGGTCGCCGACGATCAAGCGGAGAGGGAAGTCAAGGATGCGGCACGCTGGGCGGCGTACCACCGATGGTGCGAGAAGCTGTCCGACAAGCCGTCAGACACAGAGATGGCTGCCTGGTTGGAGAGCGACCGGAAAGTCTTGGTCGATAAGGCCATGCGGCAATACCGGCTCCACCCGAGCCAGATAATTGCACACGCCTTCATCGAGGCGCCTGCTCCCCCTTGTAAGAAGGCACGGTACCCGCAAGGGCCGTGGCGTTACTCGCGATACCGTCTGCTGCTGTTCCTGCTGACAGACGACGGCGTGCGGCAAGTAAATATCGACCTCGACTTCGAGACGGTCGTAAGCCGCGTCACCCAACGGCTCAACTATCGTTTCGATGCCGTCGCCGCGGTCCGGATCGACGGAATCGCCAAGCAGCAGCAGGTATTCGAACTGACGTTGTTCAGCGGAGAGCCGATCTCGCTCCGAGTGAGCGAACCCGAGAACGAAACCCTCCAGTACGACGAGAGCGCCACCAAGATCGCCGAGCTGTCGCTCGACGCCGCTGGGCTTGGGAACACCTTGCACGTACTCGAAGGTGTTGCTGCCGAAGGCAAAGAATGGGTGAAGCACCGACGCCGCCGTGCCGACGAGAGACTCGCGGAACTCGGCAGCGCTATCCGTGGATCCGATGACAAGGCTCGTCGGAAGCGCGGCACAAAATAGTCGAGTTTGTCAATGGGTCGTCGTGGGCTCTTTGGTCGTCGGAAGCAACTCCGACGTGCGGCGGGGCCGTACTCCGGGTATGCGCTGGCAGCGGTCAATGTATGGCCACTACCCTGGGGGCCACGAGCCAGTCGCCATCCGACGGAGTGGTCGATGCTGAAAGGTCTGGCAGCGGACCGGCACGCGCAGGGGGACAGCCGCCGGCTCAACCTCGGCGCGCTTCTGCGGCGCGTCCACCTGACCGGCCCGGTCACCCGCGTCGAGTTGGCCGACTGGATGGGCGTCAACCGCAGCACGGTCATGGCGCTCACCGCGGAACTGGCGGCGGCCGGCCTGGTCCGGGAGGTCACGGCGGGCGGCAGCGGACGCGCCGGGCGTCCCTCCCGTGTGGTGCGTCCCGCGTCCGACACCGTCTACGTCATCGCCTTCGACATCGCGGTGGACCGGCTCGTGGCCGCCCGCGTCGGGCTCGGGGGTGTGGTGTCGGCGCGGCTGGAGGCGGAACGGCCACGGGCCGGTGCCGACCTCGACTCCGTGGTTTCGGTGCTCGCCGACTTCGGGCGGGCCCTGCACCATGCCGCGCCACCCGGGTCGGTCTGCGTCGGCGTGGGCGCCTCCTACTGCGGCATGATCCGGCCGGGCGACGGGATGGTCCGCTTCGGACCGGACATGGGGTGGGTCGACCAGGCGTTCGGTGCCGAGCTGGCCCGGCGGCTGGACCTGGGCCTGCCCGTCCTGGTCGGCAACGAGGCACACCTCGGGGCGCTGGCCGAGCATCAGCGCGGCGCCGGCGTCGGTGTGCAGAACCTGGTCTACCTGCACGGGGACGTGGGTGTGGGCGGCGGGATCATCGTCGGCGGGGAACTGCTCGACGGCGACGGCGGGTACGCCTCCGAGGTCGGGCACATGCTCGTGAACCCGTACCAGGGGCGGCCCTGCGGCTGCGGCTCGCGCGGGTGCCTGGAGGCCGAGGTCGGCGAGCGGGCGCTGCTCGACGTGGCGGGCCGCCCCGCGCAGGAGAAGGGGCGGGAGGCGGTACGCGCCGTGGTCGCCGCCGCCGCTCAGGGGGAACCGGCAGCGCAGGAGGCGCTGCGGCACATCGGTGACTGGCTGGGCATCGGCGTGGCGAACGTGATCAATCTGTTCAATCCCGGCGTGGTGATCTTCGGGGGCACGCTCAGCGAGGTCTTTCCGGTCTGCGCCG
>JAEWFB010000511.1 GCA_023389095.1 Actinomycetes bacterium | reverse complement strand
GGCTGACGGCGCCGGGGGTCGCGGCCTCCGCGGCGGTCGCCGGCAGCAGCGTGGCGACCGCGGCGATGGCGACCGCGGCGGCGAGCAGACGCGTCGTGCGGCGGGTGCGGGGGTGCCGTGGCGCGGCCGTGGGCGGGGCTGTGCTCGGGTGGAGGGGCATCGGTCGTCTCCTCGGAAGTCAGGGTCAGTCAGGGTCGGTCAGGGTCGCTGAACGTCGCTGTCCTTCGTGGAGGGGATGCCGTCTCGCCCCAAGGGGGACAGGACGCGAGGCCGGCCGCACAGCAGTGTGCGGTGCCGATCGAGACGATGTGAGCGGTTTCGACCGAATTGACAGGATTCGTCGCACTGGTGCCCGGGCGGCACACGGATGGACCCCTGTCACACGCGTGACACGTCGACGTTCGACGATCGGCGATCGACCGACGATCGCCCGAGGGTCAGTCGACGCGGCGCAGGTCGGGACGCAGCAGCAGGACGACGCCGGCCTGCGCGACACCGATGACCGCGAGGATCAGCCACACCGGCGACAGCCCGCCGGAGACGTCGCGGACCAGGCCCATCGCCAGCGGGCCGACCGAGGCAAGGCTGTAGGACACGAGGAACGCCATGCCGGTGAGGCGCCCGCTCGCGTGCGGGGTCACGGCGTAGCGGACGAGGAGCACGAGGGCGAGCGAGAACGCCGCGCCCTGCCCCAGCCCGGTCACGAGCGCCCAGACCCACGGCGCAGCGAGCGGGGAGAAGGAGATGCCGAGGCTGCCGACGACGCCGAGGACCGCGGCCGGCAGCAGGAGGCGGCGCATGTCGCGGGTGCGGTCGCTCAGCAGCGGGCCGACGAGACCGGACACGATCTGGGCCGCGCTGAAGGCCGCCGCGAGGTAGCCGGCCGACGCGTGCGACCAACCGTGCTCCACGTACGTCGGCGCGAGCCAGGTGACGGCCGAGTAGAAGCACCACGACTGCAGCGCGAGGTAGAAGGCGACGAGCCACGCGGTACGGCTGCGCCACGGGAGGCGTCCGGCTCCCTCCTCGCCGGTCGTGTGGTGCGGGTTGGCGCGTCGGGTGAACGGGGCCCAGGCGAGGACGCCGACGAGCGCGACGACCGACCACGAGCCGAGCGAGGCCTGCCACGAGCCGAACCGCTCGGCGAGGGGCACCGAGAGGGCCGAGCTGACGGCCGCGCCACCCATCATCGCGAGCATGTAGAGACCGGTGACGAGCCCGACGCGGCGCGGCGGGAAGAACGTCTTGACGAGACGCGGCAGCAGCGTGCCCGCCACGGCGATGCCGACACCGGCGACGAGGGTGCCCGCGTAGAGCACGACCGCGTGGCCTCCCCAGAAGCGGCTCAGCGTGCCTGCGAGGATGCTCGCGACCGCCGCGAGCACCGCGGCCACGGCGCCGAGGCGGTGGGCCAGGCGGCTCGCCACCGGGGCGAACAGGCCCATGCACAGCACCGGCAGGGTCGTCAGGGCGCCCGCGGCGGCGTGCGAGAGGCCCAGGTCGGCCGAGATGCTGTCGAGCAGCGGCGGGACGCTCGTGATGGCGATGCGCAGGTTGGCGGCGACGGCCACGAGGGCGACGGCCATGACCCACACGGGCGGCAGGGGGCGCACGGCACGGGCCGGACGGGGCGTCATCCGTTCGTGCCGTGGGCGGCGGCCGTCGTGGGGGCGCGGTGCATGCCTCAGAGACTAGATGTGTCGACGACGAGGTCCGCGCACGGCCTGGTGCGGTCGCCCTCGAACAGCTCGGCCTCCTGCGCCGCCCACCGGTCCCAGTGCGGTTCGTAGGCGGCCCCGTCGCGGGCCAGGCCGCGCAGGCGGCGCAGGTCGCGGTCGGCCTCGACGAACACCGAGACCGCCACGAACGGCCGGGCCGGTCCGACGCTGCTGCCGCACCCCTCGACGACGAGCAGCGGGCCGGGCGGTACGACGCGCGTGCCGACCCACCTGTCGCGGACCCAGCTCCACAGCCGGTACGCAGCGGGCTCGCCCCGGGACAGCGGCCCGAGCACCTGCTCGGCGAGCAGGCCCGGCGCGGCCGCGAGGCCGTCCCAGCCCGGGTAGATCTCGTCCATGTGCACGAGGCCGACGTCGCCGCCGGTCCGCGCGGCGAGCGCCTGCCGGACCCCGAGGGCGAGGGTCGTCTTGCCCGACCCGCTCGGCCCGTCGACGGCGACGACGACGGTGTCGCCGCAGCGCGGCCGCGCCACGAGCGTCAGGGCGACCACGGCGTCGACGTGCGCGGGCAGCGCCGCGGCCGTGACCTCGTCCCACATGCCGGTGACGATACAGAGCGGCGACGAGACCGCCCCGCGTCGCGCTGCAGGGCTGTCCTAGCCTTGGGCCATGCCCGTCGCCACCCGCGTCATCGCCTGTCTCGACGTCGACGCCGGACGCGTGGTCAAGGGCGTCAACTTCGAGAACCTGCGCGACGCCGGCGACCCCGTCGAGCTCGCGAAGGCCTACGACGCCCAGGGTGTCGACGAGCTGACCTTCCTCGACGTCACGGCGAGCAGCGGCAACCGTGAGACGACCTACGACGTCGTGCGCCGCACCGCCGAGCAGGTCTTCATCCCCCTGACCGTCGGCGGCGGTGTGCGCACCGTCGACGACGTCGACCGGCTGCTGCGGGCCGGCGCCGACAAGGTCGGGGTCAACACGGCGGCCATCGCCCGGCCCGAGCTCATGGCCGAGATCGCGGCCCGATTCGGCGCCCAGGTGCTCGTGCTGTCTGCCGACGTGCGGCGTCGTCTCGGCGACGACGGCCGGCCCACCGACGCCTTCGTCATGACGACGCACGGCGGCCGCACGCCCGTCGACCTCGACGCCGTCGAGTGGTGCGCGCGGGCGGCCGAGCTCGGGGCCGGCGAGATCCTGCTCAACTCCATGGATGCCGACGGCACGAAGGACGGCTTCGACCTCGAGCTGATCCGCCGCGTCCGGGCCGCCGTGTCGGTGCCCGTCATCGCGAGCGGGGGCGCGGGCCGCCTCGAGCACTTCGCGCCCGCCGTGCAGGCCGGTGCCGACGCGGTGCTCGCCGCGAGCGTCTTCCACTTCGGCGAGCTGACCGTGGGCCAGGTCAAGGACGCCCTGCGCGAGGCGGGCGTCACCGTCCGCTGACCGCCGACGCCCCTCCGGCCCCGGCGTCAGGAGATGCCGAGGTGCGCGCCCTGCAGGGCGGCGATGTCGTCGGCGTCGCCGGACGCCTCGACGCGGGCGACGTCCTGGCGTCCGTAGGCGAAGAGGACGAGCTCGAGGGGCGCGCCGCGCAGCACGACGGTGCCGCGCGCGTCGGGCAGCCTGGCCGCGTGCCGACCCCGCCCGGGGGCCACGAGGACGATCCCGGTCGGCGCCTTGCGGAACATGAGGCGCGCGGAGCGGCGCAGGGACGACCACAGGGCCGCCTCGAGCTCGGGGGACAGCTCACGGGGCTTCCAGTCGGGCTGCGCGCGGCGGACGTCCTCGTGGTGCACGACGTACTCGACGGTGTTCGTCAGCTCGTCGACCGCGGCGAGGTGCATCGGGTTCCACGCCGGCGCGCCGGCCCGGACGCGCGCGACGAGCGCCGGGAAGTCGCCGCCCGCGAGGGCGCGCTGCTCGCGCTGGAGTCGGTCGGCGAGGAAGGGCACGTAGGCGCCGGCCTGCAGGTCGGGGCGGTGCTCGCGGACGACGAGGTGGGCCGCGAGGTCGCGGGTGGCCCAGCCCTCGCACAGCGTCGGCGCGTCGGGGCCGACGCGCTCGAGCGTGTCGCAGAGCTGGAGCCGTTCGGTCCGGGCGTGACGCGTCATGGGCGTCATCCTCTCAGGCCCGCGACGGCAAACTCGGTGGCCCCGCCGTCGGCGCCTGCCTAGGGTCGTGCCGTGATCGAGCTCGTGCGCCCCACCACCGACCTGGCCGACTCGTGGTGGCAGCTCGTCGACGCCTTCGACGGCGAGACCGTGCACGGCTCGGGCTACCGGCCCACCGACCGG
>JAEWFB010000451.1 GCA_023389095.1 Actinomycetes bacterium | reverse complement strand
GCTCGACTGGGACGTCGCCCTCGCCGCCTACCAGGCGGTGCGCCCGGAACACTGCCGCCGGGTCCTCACGACCGCTCGCGCCTGGGGCGCACTCTGGCACCTGACCGACGAGGAGCGGCTGTGGCGCAACGACGTCATGCGCTCGCGAGACGTGCGTGACTACTCCTTCGTCGACTGGCTCTACGGCTCGACGGCCCTGGCGCCCGAGGACGAGCCGCAGATGTTCGAGCCGCTCGGCTCGTCGGCCGCTGCGCCCGCGGGGGTGTGAGCCCCCGACCGGCACGACCCGGGAGGGTCCCCGCCCGTAAACGGGTGGGGGCCCGCCCGGTCGGTGCGCGACACTGGCGGGCGTGGACGCCGAGCGGGACGACGGGAACGCACTCGAGGACGACGTCGAGGTCGTCGTGGCCCATCACGAGCGAGCGACCCTGCGCGTCGGGCAGACCTTCCTGAAGGTCGACGCCGACCAGGCGCGGACCGACGTGGAGGTCGACGCCATGGCCAGGGCGCCCGTCCCGACCCCGGCCGTCCTCTGGCGCACGCCACCCGTGCTCGCCCTGGCCGCCCTGCGGGGCGAACCCCTCGGACGTCTGGGACGTCCCTCCACCGCGTCGGCGGCCGCGTGGGTCGCGGCGGGCGAGACGGTGCGCAGGCTGCACGAGGCGCCCCTGCCGCAGTGGCGCGGCGCGAGCCTCGACGAGCAGGCGTCGAGCCTCGCCCGCGAGTGCGCGTGGCTCCTCGCCGGCGACGTCCTGCCCACCGACCTGGTCACGCGCAACCGCGAGATCGCCGAGGGCGCACTGCGCGAGTGGAGCCCGGTGTTCGTGCACGGCGACTTCCAGGTCGCCCACGTCTTCGTCGACGGCGACGAGGTCACCGGCGTGCTCGACTGGTCCGAGGCCGGGCAGGGCGATGCCGTCTACGACCTCGCGAGCCTGACGCTCGGGCACCCCGAGCACCTCGACGACGTCCTGACCGGCTACGGCACCGGCGTCGACCTGGACGCCCTTCGCGGCTGGTGGTCGCTGCGCAGCCTGACGGCGATCCGCTGGCTGCTCGAGCACGGCTTCGACCCGGCCGCACCCGGCTGCGAGATCGACGTGCTCATGGCGCAGGTACGAGCCGATGCCCGGTGACGCGACGGTGAACACCGCGTGACGAGTGGCCCGGGACCGTAACCGGGGAGCACGACGACCGGTTGCCCGGGCATGAGCATCACGAGACGAACCGTCCTGACCGGCGCCGGGGGCGTCGTGGGGGCCGGCGCCCTGGCCGCCGCCTCGCCGTCGGCCCCGGCGGCCCGCGCGGGCAGTGCGGTGCAGACCGGTACGGCGCTGCCGGCCCCCGAGGCGTCCGGCATCGAGCACGTCGTGGTGGTGATGATGGAGAACCGGTCCTTCGACCACTACCTCGGCTGGCTGCCCGGTGCGCGGGGCCGGCAGGCCGGGCTGACCTTCACCGACCGCTACGGCGTCCCGCACTCGACGCACCACCTGACGGACACGCAGGGTTGCGCCCACCCCGACCCGGACCACTCGTTCGAGGGTGGGCGCATCGAGCTGAACTCCGGCGCCTGCGACGGCTGGCTGCGTGCCGGCGAGAACGACGAGTTCGCCATCGGCTACTACACCGACGCCGACCTCGCCTTCTACGGCAAGGCCGCCCGAGACTGGACCGTCTGCGACAGCTACTTCTCGGCGATCATGGCCGAGACCTACCCGAACCGCTTCTACCAGCATGCAGCCCAGACCGACCGCATCCACAACTCCACCGCGGTCGCGACGATGCCGACGATCTGGGACCGGCTGGCCGGGGCCGGCATCCCGGCGCGGTACTACTACGTCGACGTCCCGTTCACGGCCCTGTGGGGCACGACGTACACCGGCATCTCCAGCCCGTACGCGCGCTTCCTCGCCGACGCGGCGGCGGGGACCCTGCCGGCCGTGTCGTTCGTCGACCCGAAGTTCCTCGACGAGGGCACCGGCTCCTCGGCCGACGACCACCCCCACGCCGACATCCGTGCGGGGCAGGCCTTCCTCGACGAGGTCTACGACGCGGTCCGCCTGGGGCCCGGCTGGGACAAGACCGTGCTCGTCGTCAACTACGACGAGTGGGGCGGCTTCTACGACCACGTGGCACCGCCCACCGCGCCCGACGCGCACCCCGAGTGGGGCCTGCGCGGCTTCCGGGTCCCGTGCCTCGTCATGTCCCCGATGGCCCGGCGGGGCTACGTCGCCAAGGGCGTCTATGACCACGCATCGGTGCTGGCGATGATCGAGTGGCGTTGGGGGCTGGACCCGCTCACGCCTCGCGACGCAGCCGCGCGCAACCTCGCCGAGGTGCTGGACTTCACCCTGCACGACCTCAGCTCAACGGCATACAATGTGGCACCGTTCGTCGGGCTCCCTTGTCCTGCTGGCGGATTCGCTGACTACGAGGACTGGAACGCCCTGAAGAAGCTCGCCCTCGACCACGGATGGAGCCTGCCCCGATGACGTCCCGACGCCCCCTGCTCCTCACGGTGACAGCCCTGGCCCTGTCCGCGCTCGTCACGCTCGGCCTGGCGGGCAGCGCGCCGGCCGCCACCCGGGCGCCCTCGCAGCTGCCTCCCCCCCGTCGGCCACGTCTTCGTCATCAACCTCGAGAACAAGGGCTTCGACGAGACGTGGGGCCCGGGCTCCGCCGCGCCCTACCTGTCCACGACTCTGCGCGGGCAGGGCGTGCTGCTCGACCAGTACTACGGCACGGCCCACAACTCGCTGCCGAACTACATCGCGCAGGTGACCGGCCAGGGACCCAACGCCCAGACGCAGGCCGACTGCCAGGTGTACTCGCCGTTCACGACGGCCGGCCCTACGGTCGACCCCGGCCAGTACGTCGGGAACGGGTGCGTCCTGCCCGCGGAGGCGCCGAGCCTGCCCGGCCAGCTCGACGCGTCGGGGCGCTCGTGGCGCGGCTACATGGAGGACATGGGCACCCCGTGCCGCCACCCGCAGCTCGGCGCCGTCGACGACACGCAGAAGGCACGCGTCGGTGACCAGTACGCCGTGCGGCACAACCCCTTCATGTACCTCGGGTCCGTCGTCGGCTCGCCCTCGTGCGCGCAGCACGTCGTCGACCTCGGCTCGCTGACGAGCGACCTCGCGTCGGCCGCCTCCACCCCCGCCCTGAGCTACATCACCCCCAACCTGTGCCACGACGGGCACGACTCGCCGTGCGTCGACGGGCAGCCCGGTGGCCTCGCGAGCGCCGACGCCTTCCTGCGCACCTGGGTCCCCCGCATCACGAGCTCCCCGGCCTTCCAGCGGGACGGCGCCCTCGTCATCACGTTCGACGAGTCGGACGGCCCCCAGTCGGATGCCACCGCCTGCTGCGGGGAGGGCCCCGGCCCCAACAGCCCACTGCCCGGCATCGCCGGCCTCGGCGGCGGACGCGTCGGCGCCCTCGTGCTCTCCCGGTTCGTGGCACCCGGGTCGACGAGCACGACGCCGTACAACCACTACTCGCTGCTGGCCAGCATCGAGGACCTCTGGCGGCTGCCCTACCTCGGCTACGCGGCCGCCCCGGGCCTGCCGCGCTTCGGGCTCGACGTCTGGAACGGCCGCTGGACCTGACCCGCGCCGCTCCGCGCAGCGGGTGTCGCAGCACCGGATCGCCGCACCGGATCCCGGGCGCACGCGGAGTATGACCGTACGCTCCGGTCATGCCTGGTCCGCACCGCGTCGGTCGCCGGTCGGTGCTGCGTGCCGCGGCGGCTGCCGGTGCGCTCGTGGCTCTCGGCGGCGCCGCCGCCGGTTGCAGCACGCAGCCGGACGGGGCGGTGGTCAGTGAGGGAGTCCTCCAGCGCGGCCACGGCCTGGAGTCCCCGCGCTGGCGCCTGGCCGTTCCCGCCGGCGCCCCCGCCCGGGGGCTCGTCGTCGCGCTGCACGGCTACGGCGGCGACGCGGACGCGGCCTTCGACCTCGGCTACGGCGACGCCGTCGCCACCACCGGTCTGGCGCTCGCCTCTGTGGACGGCGGCAACGGCTACTGGCACGCCCGCCGCGACGGCACCGACAGCGGGGCGCTGGTCACGGACGAGCTCATCCCGCTCGCGCTGGACCGCTGCGGGCTACCGCAGGCGACGCGCGTCAGCCTGCTCGGCTGGTCCATGGGCGGCTACGGCGCCCTGCTGCTCGCCGGCGACCTCGGACGGGCCCGCGTCAACGCCGTCGTGGCGGCGAGCGCGGCCCTGTGGCGCACGGCGTCCGAGACGCCGCAGGCTGCCTACGACGACCGGGCCGACTTCGACCACCACTCGGTCTTCGGGCGCGTGAGGCGGCTGGCGGGCATCCCCGTGCGGCTCGACTGTGGGCTGTCGGACCCGTTCATCGGAGCCAACCGCGCGCTGGCACAACGGCTCACGGGCGTCGAGACCCACTTCGACCCGGGCGGCCACGAGGACGACTGGTGGCGCGCCCACGCGGCGTCCGAGATGACATGGCTGGCCGCCCACACATGACCGGGCCCGGCCGCAGCCGAACCCAGGCTCCCGCGTTCGGCTGTCGGACCGTCCGTGGATTCCGCGATGCAGAAGTTAGTATCCAGCAGACAGAAATTCTGCAAAGGAGCAGCCGCCATGACCGTCCACGACGCGACCGCCGACCTCACCTCCGAGCTCACCACCGAGCTCGCCGGGCTGCT
>JAEWFB010000411.1 GCA_023389095.1 Actinomycetes bacterium | reverse complement strand
GCCCCGACCACGCCGCAGCCCTGCGGCTCGCCGTCGACCTGGCCCTGCTGAGCCGCACGGTCGGCGAGCGGGGGAACCTGCGCGGGGTGCTCGACGAGCTGCTGGCCGAGCTGGCCGCGCAACCCATCGACGAGGGCCTGCTCGCGGACGCCGAGATCTGGTCCGGGACCCTCGCGCTCGAGGGCGCCGACGCCGTCGAGCGCGTCGACGAGGCGCTGCCGCACATGCTCGCCGGCATCGACAGGGCCCGTCACACCCCCGACCGGCTGAGGCTGCTGCGCGGGCTCGACGCCGTCGCGCGGACGGCCCCGGTCCACCGCAACGCCATCCTCGCCCACCGGTGCGTCATGGAGGGCCTCGAGGTGGCCGCCAACCTGGGCCACGAGCGCTGGGTCGCCCGGTTCGAGGCCTGGCGCGCCACGCTCCTGGGACAGGGCGGCGACGCCACACGGGCCGCCGAGCTCGGCCTGTCGGCGCTGCGTCGCGGGCGGGCTGCGGGCGACCGCCAGTCCGTCGTGGCCGCCGGCGTCCTCCTGCACACCCTGCCGCCGGGCATCGGCCTGCCGGGAGTCCGCGAGGCATCGGGCCGACTCAGCCCGGAGGTGCCGACGCTCCCGGAGCTGCTCACCGTGGCCACCGAGGCCGGGGACGCCGCTTCACGCTCGATCATCCTCGGCCAGCTCGCGAGCCGGGCCCTGGCCGACGGCGACGTGGTGGGGTCGGCTCGGCTGACGCGGACCCGCCTCGAGCTGGTGTGGCGCCTCTCGGCGTGGACGACCGTCGCCTACTCCTACCTCGTGGCCTCACGCATCGCCGCGGCCACCGGCGACCTCGTGTCCGCGGCGCGCTTCCACGGCATCGCCACCCCGATGCTGCCGGTCCTGCTCGCGGGCCTCGCGCCGAGCAAGGCCGCCGCCTACGAGCGGTCGGTCGCCGCGTTGCGCGAGCAGCTCGGCGCCGACGTCTTCGACCGCCGGGCGTTCGAGGGCTCGCTGCTCGACCCGGCGAGTGCCCACGCCGAGGTGCTGGCCTACGTCTCCGCGATCGCCGCCAGGGCACCTGCCCCTCCGGGCACCCCGCCACCTGCGGCGAGGGACGTGGGCGGCGAGGCCCCGCTCTCGGCTCGCGAGGTGGGCCTGCTCAGCGCGCTCGGGTCCGGACATCCCCTGTCCGAGGTCGCGGACGCATCGGGCGTCGGGCTGGACGCACTGACCGACGACGCCGCCGCGCTCTACACGCGGTTGGCGCTGCACGGTCGCGCCGAGGCGGCCGCCGGCGCGGTGCGCAGCGGCCTGTCCTGAGGTTCTGGGTTCTGCTGCGGCTCAGGCGATCCCGGCGCCGATGAGGTCGAAGGCCGAGTCGATGTTGCGCTCGAGCCGCCCGCCGCCACCGGCCTGCTGGTGCTCGATGCAGGCCCGCACGGCGGCGATCGCCACGGCCACCGTGACCCGCGGCTCGAGGGACTCGCCCGGCGCCAGGCCGAGCCGACGCTCGAGAGCCGCGGTCAGGGCGTTCTCGATGCGGATGTTGTTGCCGACGAGGGCCGGTGCGAGGGCGGGCTCGCCGAGGAGGATGCGCCGACGCTTGGCCCGCAGCTCGCGGTCCACCGAGGCCGGTGCGAGCATGCCGGCCAGGATGCGGCGCAGCGAGTCGAGCGGCGTCTCGCCGTCGGTGGCCTCCTCGAGCTGTTCGGCGTAGGACTCGAGCTCCTCGGCCGTCGTGCCGATGACGGCGGCCTCCTTCGAGGGGAAGTAGTTGAAGAAGGTGCGCGCACTGACGCCGGCGCGCGTGGCGATCTCCTCGGTGGTGACCGCGGCGAAGCCCCTCTCCTCGACGAGCTCGAGGGCGGCGAGGTTGATGGCGCGGCGGGTCTCCCGCTTCTTGCGCTCCCTCAGGCCGCAGCCGTCGTCGGTCAGCGTGGTCGTGCTCATGTCCTCATGGTGACACGTTCGATGCATGGACTGCAATTTTGCAGTGACTGCATAAAAGGCGTACCGTGGCGACCATGCCACAGACGACCCAGGGGGTAGCCACGGACTCCGAAACCACCGCGGCCGGCGCCAAGCCCGCCGGACTCGACCGCTCCACCCGCAACATCTTCATCGCGCTCATGCTCGGCATGCTCGTGGCCTCGATCAGCCAGACGATCGTCGGCCCCGCGATGCCGCGCATCGTCGCCGAGCTCGGCGGCATCGACCACTACTCGTGGCTCGCCACGGCCGCGATGCTCGTCAGCGCCATCACCGTGCCGATCGTCGGCAAGATGAGCGACCTCTACGGCCGGCGCAGCTTCTACCTCGGCGGCCTCGTCGTCTTCATGGCCGGCTCGATCCTGTCGGGCTTCGCCCAGAACTTCTGGTGGCTCATCGCCGCCCGCGCCGTCCAGGGCGCCGGCATGGGCACGCTGATGCCGCTGTCCCAGACCATCATCGGCGACATCATCCCGCCGCGTCAGCGCGGCAAGTACCAGGGCCTCATGGGCGGCGTCTTCGGCCTCGCCTCGATCCTCGGCCCCCTCGTCGGCGGCTTCGTCACCGACCACTGGGGCTGGCGCTACCTCTTCTTCATCACGCTGCCCATCGGCGTCGTCGCCTTCTTCGGCATCAGCCGCTTCCTCCACCTCGAGCACACGCCGCGCGAGTCCGTCGTCGACAAGGCCGGCATCGGCGTCCTGTCGCTGACGCTCATCCTCCTGCTCGTGCCCACGTCGCTCGGTGGGACGACCCTCGACTGGGGCTCCCCCGCCATCATCGGCATGTACGTCGCCGGCATCATCGCGCTCGGCGCCTTCATCGCCATCGAGCGCAGGGCCGTCGAGCCGGTCCTGCCGCTGCGCCTCTTCCGCAGCCCCCTCTTCACGCTGTCCAACGTCGCGGCCTTCATGGTCTCGGTCATGATGTTCGGCGCGATGATCTACCTGCCCGTCTACGCCCAGGGTGTCCTCGGGGCGTCGGCCACCAACTCCGGGCTCATCCTCATGCCGATGTCGGTGGCCATGATCGGCCTGTCGATCGTGTCCGGCCTCGTCATCACCAAGACCGGCCGCTACAAGCTGCAGACGATCCTCGGCATCCTCATAATGGGCGTCGGCTTCTGGCTGCTGACCCAGCTGCACTACGGGTCGAGCCAGGTCGAGCTGACCCTCTCGATGATCGTCTTCGGCATCGGCCTCGGCATGGCCCTGCAGGTCTTCACGCTGATCATCCAGAACTCCGCCCAGCGCAAGGACCTCGGCGTCGCCACGGCGTCCACGCAGTTCTTCCGCAACGTCGGCTCGACGGTCGGCACCGCCGTCTTCGGCACGATCATGACGAGCGGCCTCGCCGGCAACATCGCCTCCCACCTGCCCGCGCAGGTCGTGGCGCAGATGAAGGCCTCGGGCCAGCAGATCAGCGCCGGTTCCGTGCTCGACCCGGCGGCGCTGTCGACGCTGCCGCCGCAGATCACCCACGGCGTCCAGCAGGGCCTGGCCGACTCGCTGCACACGGTGTTCGTCTGGGGCCTCGTCCCGTTCGTGCTGGCGCTGCTGGCCGCGCTCTTCATCAAGGAGGTGCCGCTGCGCGACACCGTGCACACCCCCGACGAGGCCGGCATCGAGATGCTCGACACCCTCTCGCAGTCCGCGCCCCAGGACGAGCTCAAGGTCCCGCTCGGTCGCGAGGCCGGCAACACGCGGACGCACGAGCGCCTGCTCGGCCTGCGCCTCGCGCTGCTCGCCGACACCGCCCTGCGCGGCGACCGGCCGCTGCTGACCCGGGCCGTGCTCCGGCTCGGCGAGGGCGACCTCGACGCGGGTGCGGCGCTGCTGCACCGCACGGCCCGGATGCTGACGACCGAGGACCCGTCGATCGCGGCCGACACCGAGCGGTTCGCCGTCGAGGTCGCGGCCCGCGCGAAGGCCGAGGGCGGTGTGCTCGACGAGGCCCTCAAGCGCGAGCTCGCCACCGCCATCGCCGAGCGCGACGCGCACGAGGTCATGACGACCGTCGAGCCGACCGTCGCCGAGCGGTACGAGGCCGTCGACGTCCGGATGCTCGAGCGGGTCGGCGACGACCTGACGGCCGCCTACCTCGTCGACCGCCAGCAGGCCCGACGCGTCGAGCACGAGGCCGCCTCGGCACGCTGACGCGCGTCACCCGGCACGCCGGCGCGCCGGCGAGCACCCTTCCCTACCAATCGAAAGAACGCTCCGTCACCTGTCTCGGACCCTCCAGCGCCAGGCCCGGGCCGCGGGCATCCTGCCGCGCCAGCCGTTCGGTCCCCCCAGACGCAAACACACCGAGCAGTTGCCAACCCGTCCGGGTTATTCCAGTCGGGGTTGGCAGCTACTCGGTGCGTTGCGGGGTGGGGCGAGGGGGCCGCCCGAGGGGGCGAGCCGCCGGCGGGCGGTCAGGCCCAGACGAGGGCCTGGGCCGGGTCCTGCAGGATCGCCGCGAGGTCGGACAGGAACCGCGAGCCGAGCTCACCGTCGATGAGGCGGTGGTCGAAGCTCACGGCCAGCTGCGTCACGTGCCGCACCGCGATCTCGTCGTTGCCGTCGGCGTCGGTGACGACCCACGGCTGCTTGCGGATCGCGCCGAAGCACACGATCGCCGACTCGCCCGGGTTGATGATCGGCGTGCCGCTGTCGACGCCGAAGACGCCGACGTTGGTGATCGTGATGGTGCCGCCCGACATCTCGGCCGGCTGGGTGCGACCCTCGCGGGCCGTCGCCGTCAGCTCGCCGATGGCGCGGGCGAGCTCGAGCATCGTCAGCGCGTGCGCGTCCTTGATGTTCGGCACGATGAGCCCGCGGGGCGTGGCGGCCGCGATGCCGAGGTTGACGTAGTTCTTCTGGACGATCTCCTGGGCGGCCTCGTCCCACGTGGCGTTCATGCCCGGGTTGCGCCGGATCGCGAGCGTCAGCGCCTTGGCCAGGACGAGCAGCGGCGTCACCTTGACGTCGCGGAACTCGCGGTGGCCCTTGAGGCGGTCGACGAGCTCCATCGTCTTCGTGACGTCGATGGTGATCCACTCGGTGACGTGCGGCGCCGTGAACGCGGAGCCGACCATCGCCTGTGCCGTCACCTTGCGCACGCCCTTGATGGGGATGCGCGTCTCGCGCTCGCCCGCACCGAACGGCAGCGCGGGGGCCGACGCGGCAGCCGCGACGCCACCGGCAGCCGGGGCCTGCTGTGCCGCAGCGCCGTTCACGGCACCCGACGCGTGGGCGTTGACGTCGTCACGGGTGATGACACCCTCCGGCCCCGAACCGGCGACCGTCCACAGGTCGACGCCGAGGTCCTTGGCGAGCTTGCGCACCGGGGGCTTGGCCTTCGGCCGGCCCTCGCGCGCCACCGGAGCGGCGGGCGCCGCCGGAGCCGGCGCAGCCGCCGGAGCCGGCGCCGGGG
>JAEWFB010000301.1 GCA_023389095.1 Actinomycetes bacterium | reverse complement strand
CGGCGCCGGCCTGGGTCGCGGGTCCGGCGTCGGCGCTGCCCGAGCTGCACGCCGTGAGCGCCAGCAGACCGACGGTGATGGTGGCGAGCGCGACGTTCCGGGGACGCGTCAGGCGGGTGCCGGTACGGGAGGTGCGGGCTGTCATCGGAGAGCTCCTTCGGTCTCTGCCCAGTGTGGTGTGGGAGCGCTCTCCCTGCGTGAACAGACAGTGTGAGAGCGCTCTCACGGGAGAGAATGGAGGCTGACGGGCATGCCGGTCAAGAGGCGTGACCATTCCGTGATCCGCGTCGGTCGGCGCGCGGCCGAGAACGCCGCCGGCCCGTCTTCGGCCCGACCAGCGGGGTGCTGTGCCGGGCAGACGCGTCTAGCGTGGTCCCATGGGACCGTCGCACGAGGCCCGGGGCGAAGGCGCCCGCCGCGCGAGTCACGACCTCGTGGCCATCGGTCGCGTCGGCGTCGACCTCTACCCGCTCCAGCACGGGGTGACGCTCGACGAGGTGCGCACCTTCGAGAAGTTCCTCGGCGGTGGCGCGGCCAACGTCGCGGTGGCCGCGGCGCGGCACGGACGGCGCTGCGCACTCGTCAGCGCCACGGCCGACGACGCGTTCGGCCGGTACGTGCACCGCGAGCTGCTGCAGCTCGGCGTCGACGACGCCTACGTCCAGACCATCGCCGGGGGACCGCCGACGCCGGTGACCTTCTGCGAGGTCTTCCCGCCGGACCACTTCCCGATCTGGTTCTACCGCTACCCCATCGCTCCGGACCTGCTCATCACTGCGGAATCCATTCCGCTGCAAGCGATTCGGGAAGCCGAGGTGTACTGGGCCACAGTGACGGGCCTCAGCCAGGAACCAAGCCGGGAGGCGCACTTCGCCGCCTGGCGCGAGCGCGGACGGCGCCCGCTGACGATCCTCGACCTCGACCACCGCCCGACGCTCTGGCCCCGTCCCGACGAGGCGCCGGGCCTCGTGCGCCGGGCCCTCGAGCACGTCACCGTCGCGGTCGGCAACCTCGACGAGTGCGAGGTCGCCACGGGGGAGCGCCGCCCCGAGCGGGCGGCCGCCGCGCTGCTCGAGGCGGGGCTCGAGCTGGCCGTGGTCAAGCTGGGCCCGGGCGGGGTCCTCGCGATGACGCCGGAGGCCACGGTGCGCGTCGCGCCCTTCCCGGTCCAGGTCGTCAACGGCCTCGGGGCGGGTGACGCCTTCGGCGGCGCGCTCGTGCACGGGCTGCTCGCCGGGTGGGACCTCGAGCGCGTGATCCACTTCGCGAGCGTCGCCGGCGCCATCGTCGCCGGCCGTCTCGAGAGCTCGACGGCGATGCCGACGACGGCCGAGGTCAGCGCGCTGCTGTCCGACGTCGCCGTGGCCGAGTGGGCCGGCTGACGCGCAGACCCGCGGCGGACGCAGTGCCCGGGACAGAGAAAAACCCGCCCCCGCTGGTCACGTCGCCGAACTCGACCAGCGGGGGCGGGTGCCCTTGACGCGGTGACCCGACAGGGGGAGGAGGTCACCGAGTCGCACAGGAGCAACTCACGAGTACGACTATGAACGCCGGACCTTAAAGAACCCTGAAAAGGGCGTAGCAGTTGCCTAGGACTCCGGGACGGGACGCCAGACGGCGTGGTGGGACAGGACGCGGGACGGGGCGGCGGGACGGGGGGCGGGAGCGGGTGCCCGTCAGAAGGTGCGCGTCAGCGGGCGCCGACGACCATCCAGTCGTCGCGGCGGGCGCGCCACCACAGACCGGCGCCGCGGACCACCATGAAGACCGTGAACGCGAGCCAGAGCACGACGACGTCGTGCACCGGTGAGCCGCTCGGGCCAGAGGCCCGCACGGCGAGGATGACGGGCAGGTAGGCGACGAACGTCAGGACCATGCCCCAGGCCAGCCAGCGTCCGTCGCCCGCACCGATGAGCACGCCGTCGAGGACGAAGACGTAGCCGGCCACGGCCTGGCCCAGGCCGACGACGACGAGCGCCGCCCCGAGGGCCTCTTGCACGGCGGGGTCGTTCGTGAAGAGGCCGGGGAGCACGCCGTGCAGCGCGGCGACGACCAGGCCGACCGCAAGGCCGCCCCACACGCCCCAGCGCACCATGGTGCCCATCGCGGCGCGCACGGCTTCGCGGTCGCCGGCGCCGAGGGAGCGGCCGGTGATGGCCTGAGCGGCGATGGCGAGGGCGTCGAGGGCGAAGGCGAGGAAGGACCACACCGTCATCGCCACCTGGTGGGCGGCGAGCGGGACGTCGCCCAGCGAGGCCGCCACCCAGGTCGTGACGAGGAGGGTCGCGCGCAGCGCGAGCGTGCGCACGAGCAGCGGGACACCGGTGCGGGCCGCCGCGAGCACCCGCCCGGGATGCGGTCGCAGCCGGGCGTGGCGGGCGCGCGCCTTGACGAGCAGGACGGCGACGAGGCCGGCTGCCATGCCGGTCTGGGCGATGACGGTGCCCCACGCGGATCCGGCGATGCCCCAGTGCAACCCGTAGACGAACAGGAGGTTGAGGGCGATGTTGGCGCCGAAGCCGACAACGGACGCGACGAGTGGCGTCGTGGTGTCCTGCAGGCCGCGCAGCACGCCGGTGACGGCCAGGATGACGAGCATCGCCGGCAGGCCGAGGGCCGAGATGCGCAGGTAGGTGGTCGCCTGCTCGAGGGCGGCCGGCGAGGCGCCGAACGCGGCGCAGATCGGGCGCGCTGCGACGGCGGTGCCGACCGCGGTGGCGGCGCCGAGGCCGAGGGCGAGCCACAGCCCGTCGATGCCGGCGCCGATCGCGGCGCGGTCGTCGCCCGCGCCCAGGTGGCGGGCCACGACGCTCGTCGTGCCGTAGGCGAGGAAGACGAAGATGCCTGCGGCGGTGACGAGCGCACCGCTCGCGACCCCGAGGCCGGCGAGCTGTGCCGTGCCGAGGTGGCCGACGATCGCGGAGTCGGCGAGCAGGAAGAGCGGCTCGGCGATGAGCGCGAGGAAGGCCGGGACCGCGAGATGCAGGATGTCGCGGCGCTGGGCCGTCGGCGCGGCGGTGTCGAGGTCGGGGTGTCCGGACGGGGTCATGTCGGCGCTCCCGGGAGCGCGGCCGCCGGAGCCGACGGGCCGAGGTGCTTGAGCGCCTCGCGCCGGGACAGGCCGGACAGGTCGGGGTGGTCGGTGACGAAGCCGCGGACCCAGTCGGGGTCGTGGCGCGCGTGGTCGCGCAGTGCCCAGCCGATCGCCTTGCGGATGAAGAAGTCTCGGTCCTCGAGGTTGGGCTCGACGACGTCGGCGAGCAGGTTTTGGACGAGGCGGGCCCCGGCCCCCACCTGGCTGATGATCGAGGCGCGCCGGACCCACAGGGAGTCGCTGCCCGACCAGTCGCGCATCCGCAGCCCCTCGACCCGTGGGGCTGCCAGGAGCGTGTCGCGCACGAGGTGGGTGGCGATGTCGTCGACGACGTCCCACCACGCGCCCTGGCGGATCAGCCTCTCCCACAGAGGCATCGCGTCGCTGTCGACCCACTTCCGGTAGGCGCGGTGGCGGGCGAGCGCGATGGCCGCGTACCGCTGCTCGCGGTGGGTTGCCGTGCTCCACAGCTGCTCGACGGTGGCCGCCCACTCGTCGCGCGAATGCATCGCCAGGCCCGGGTCGCGCAGCAGCGGGCTCAGGGCCGCCTTGAGCTGCGGTGACGTGAGGCCGAAGTACGGCATCGCGGACTTCATGTAGCGCTGCTGGCCGGCGGCCCGCTCGGGGTCGGCGGACGCGGCGAGGGCCTCTCGCACCTCGGCGGCGAGGTCCGGGTGCGGCTCGGCGGTCATGGGGTCAAGGTAGCCGCCGCCCCGGACGTTCCGCCGGTCCGGTCGGCGCACGGTCTTCGCGCTTTACATTCCACTCGCTCTTGTCAAGTTGGTTTACATCTTCTACGTTTGTGTCAACCGACGATGTGGAGGCTCCCATGACGGCAGCAGGAACGGTCCCGACCGGCACGACCGAACGCTGGCGCGACCCGAAGCGCCACCTCTGGCTCATCGGGCTCGTCGTCCCGTCGCTCGCCTTCGTGGGCCTCGGGCTGCATGCGGCGACCGGCTGGGGCATCTGGTTCTGGATCGGCCCGATCGTCATCCTCGGCGTCGTCCCGCTCATCGACCTCGTCGCCGGCCTCGACCGGAGCAACCCGCCCGACGAGCTCATCGAGGCGCTCGAGAGCGACCGCTACTACCGCTGGATCACCTACTGGTTCCTGCCGATCCAGTACGTCGGCCTCGTCGCCGCCATGTGGGTCATCACCCACGGCGGCCTGACGACGCTCGACAAGGTGGGCCTCGCGGTCTCCATCGGCTGCGTCGGCGGCATCGGCATCAACACCGCCCACGAGCTGGGCCACAAGAAGGAGAGCCACGAGCGCTGGCTCGCCAAGGTCGCGCTCGCGCAGAGCTTCTACGGCCACTTCTACATCGAGCACAACCGGGGACACCACGTCCGGGTCGCGACGCCCGCCGACCCCGCGAGCAGCCGCGTCGGGGAGAGCTTCTACGCCTTCTGGCCGCGCACCGTCGTCGGGTCGCTGCGCAGCGCGTGGCGCCTCGAGAAGCGGCGGCTCGCCCGGCGTCGGCTGCACCCGTGGCGGCTGTCGAACGACGTCGTCAGCGCCTGGCTCCTGTCGGCGCTGCTCTGGGGCGTGCTCGTGGCCTGGCTCGGCATCGGGGTGCTGCCGTACCTGCTCGTCCAGGCGTTCGTCGGGCTCTCGCTGCTCGAGGTCGTCAACTACATGGAGCACTACGGGATGCTGCGCCAGGTCGTCGGGCAGCCCGGTCGGCAGCGCTTCGAGCGGGTCGACCCCAGCCACTCGTGGAACAGCAACAACATCGCGACGAACGTCCTGCTCTACCACCTGCAGCGGCACAGCGACCACCACGCCAACCCGACGCGTCGCTACCAGACGCTGCGCGACTACGCCGAGTCGCCGGTGCTGCCGACCGGCTACGCGGGGATGATCGTGCTCGCGCTCGTGCCGCCGCTGTGGCGACGCGTCATGGACCCCCGGGTGCTCGCGCACTACGGCGGCGACGTGCGGCTCGCCAACATCCAGCCCCGCCGGCGCGCCCGCGTCCTGGCCGCCTATCCGCCGCCCGACGCGTCGGCGACCCTGGATGCCGGCGGGGCCGACGCTGTGTGGGCCGGCGCGGTCGCCGAGGTGGCCGGGCTGGGTCTGGGCGCCCGCAGAGCGGCTCGGCAGCACGCGTGCCCGGGGTGCGGCTACGTGTTCGACGAGGCGAAGGGCGATGTGCGACAAGGGTTCCCGGCCGGCACCGCGTGGGCCGACGTGCCCGACGACTGGTGCTGTCCCGACTGTGGCGTGCGCGAGAAGGTCGACTTCCTCGTCGCCACGTCGCCGTGACGGGCGAGGTCGCCGCGGAGGGCTGCCTACGATGACCGTCATGACGACGACGCCGACGCTGCGCGAGCGGATCGTCGCGGAGGCCGCGGCGCTCACCTCGGAGGTCGGCTGGGCGGCCGTGACGATGGCGGCGCTCGCGGCTCGGGTCGGGGTGTCGCGCCAGACGGTCTACAACGAGCTCGGGTCGAAGCCGGCCCTGGGCGAGGCCATGGTGCTGCGCGAGCTCGAGCGGTTCCTGGCCGCCGTCGGCGACGCCTTCGAAGCGCACCCGAGCGACCTCGACGCGGCGGTACGCGCGGCCGTGCGCGCGGTGCTCGACCTCGCGGCCGAGAGCCCGCTGCTGCGGGCGCTCGCCACCTTCACCCACGGCGGCGACACCGAGCTGATGCCGCTGCTGACGACGCGCTCCGACGTGCTCGTCGACGTCGCGTCCGACATGGTCCTCGGCCGGCTCGACGGCTACGACGTCGCGCTCGAGCCGCGCCGCCGCCGCGCCGCCGTCGACGTCGTCGTGCGCGTCGTGCTCAGCCACGTCGTGCGGCCGGGCGGCCCGCCGGCGCAGGTCGCCGACGACATCGCCTGGGTCGCCGGACGCGTCCTGCGACCCGTGTGACGCGCTGTTCTTTCGATTCTCAGTGGCGGAGTGTTCTTTCGATTGCCAGGGACGGAGTGTTCTTCCGATTGCCAGGGACGATCGAGAGAACACTCCGTCACGGCGGGACGGGGGAAGGCGCTAGTGCTTGACGGCGCGGCCGAGGTAGCCGAAGGCCCAGGGCCGCATGAGCCGCGGGAGCGGTGCGTAGGCGCGGTCGAGCTCGACGACCTCGAGCCCCGACTCCGCCACGATCCGGTCGATGGGGCGGGTCAGGTGGCAGCCGTCGAAGGCCCGCTTCTGCAGCGGCTCGAGGCGTCGCTGCCAGCGTCGTACCCCCTCGTCGGGCGCGACGCCGTGCTCGAGGAAGTGGAGGGCACCCCCCGGTCGGAGCACCCGGCGCACCTCGCCGAGGGCGGCCGTGACGTCGGGGATCGTGCAGAGGGTGAACGTCGACAGGACGGCGTCGGCGCTGTCGTCGGGCAGCTCGAGGTGCTGGCCGTCGAGCCCTCCGCGCACGACCGGGATCGGGCTGCCCGCCCGACGCCGCTCGCCGAGGCTCCAGCCGACGTCGGAGGGCTCGACCGCGACGACCCGGGTGACCTCGACCGGGTAGAGGCCGACGTTGCCGCCGCTGCCGAACCCGAGCTCGACGACCTCCCCGTGCAGGCCGGCGCAGGCGCGCCGGCGCAGGTCGATGATGGCCTCGCTCTCGCCGCCGGCGACGAGCCGCGGCGTCACCTGCCTCGCCCAGAAGCCCATGGCCCGAGCGTAGGGGTGGGCGGCGACCGGCGCAGCGCCGTCGAGCCGGGGCCGGGCGGGAGCTCGGACCGGCTCAGCCGCGGCGCAGCGTGACGACGGGGACCTCGGGTGGGGCGAGTACCCGGACCGGCGGGCCCCACGCCCCGACGCCGCGGCTCGTCAGGACCGGCACGTCGCCGACGGTGGCGAGCCCGTCGAGCACCGGCTGCGGGAGGGGCACGAGGTAGCGGAACGGCCACACCTGCCCGCCGTGCGTGTGCCCCGACAGCTGGAGGTCGACGCCACGGCCCTGGACGTTCTCGGCCGTCTTGGGCTGGTGGGCCACGAACAGGGTGAACCCGGCCGGGTCGACGCCCTGCAGCGCGCGGGCCGCGTCGCTCGCGTCGGTGCCGCGCCCGGTGGGGTCGTGGACGCCGGCCACCGTCAGGCTCGCCCCGCCCCGCTCGATCCGGACGTGCTCGTTGCGCAGGACGCGGATGCTGAGGGTCTCCCAGCGCGTCAGCCACGCGTCGGCCTCCTGGGAGATGAACTCGTGGTTGCCGCTGACCGCGTAGACGCCGAGCGGGGCACGGAGGTCGGCGAGCGGGGCGAGCACTTCGCCGACCTGGGCGCCGCGACCGTCGACGAGGTCGCCGCCGAGGACGACGACGTCGGGGCGCTGGGCGTTGACGAGGTCGACGACGCGTCGGGTGAACGACGCCTCGCGGATTGGCCCGGCGTGCAGGTCGGTGACGAGGACGATGCGCAGCCCGTCGAGGCCGGCCGGCAGGTCAGGGCTGGTGACGGTCACCGGCGTCACCGACGGCTGGGACGCCTCGGACACCCCGTAGCCCGTGGCGCCGACTGCCGCGACGACGACGAGCGGGGTGCCGACCCGCAGAAGGGTGCGACGCAGGTCGGGGCGCCTCACGAGCCGCACTGCAAGACAGGCGATCCCGAGGACTGCGACGCCCATCAGCAGGTACCAGGCGACGACGAGCCACGTCAGGCCCGCCCAGGCGACCCACCGGCCGCGCCGGGGGTCGAGCGCGCCGGACTGCATGGCGAACGCGGTGAGGGTGAGCAGCCAGGTGAGCCCGAGGAGGGCGGCGGAGGTGAGCCGGACGCCGCGGGGCCAGCCGGGGGCGACGGCGAGGCGGCGGTGCAGGGCGAGGGTGAGCAGCGCGAGGGTGAGCAGCGCGAGGAGCGCCGCGACGACGGCGACGACGATCGACACGGGGCGGTCCGGAAGCGCGGGTCGGCGAACGGGCGCGGGAGCCGGAGCCGGTCAGGCGGGCGTGCCGAAGCGGACGGCGTTGCGCTCGCGGGCCTTCTGCCGCTCGACCTCGCGGTCCTTGGGCGGTGCGCTCGTGGTCAGGTGGTCGAGCAGGTGCTGGGTGGCGTGGGCGATCGCCTCGACCGCCTCGTCGAAGGCGTGCTGGTTGGCCTGGCTGGGCTTGGTGCTGCCGCTGACCTTGCGCACGTACTGGAGGGCGGCGGCGCGGACCTCCTCGGAGGTCGCGGCGGGCTCGAAGTTGTGGAGCTGTCGGATGTTGCGGCACATGCCCCGAGCGTATGTCGGCCCGCCGACGCATCACGTCCGGCGGACGGGGCGGAACCAACCCCGGAGAAACAATGTCGCCGGAACCCTTGCGCGATTGGAAGTTAGTAAACTTTACTAACCCTCGTGACCACCGCCCTGTCCCGCGCCCGACGCGTCTCGCCGCGCACCGCCGTGCTCCCCGCCCACGGCCGCCGGCACAACCTGTCGCTCGTGCTCCAGCTGCTCTACTCCGTGGGCGCCATGAGCCGGGCCGACCTCGCCCGCCGCCTCGGGATGAGCAAGGTGACGGTGTCCGACCTCGTCGCGGAGCTCATCGACAGCGGCCACGCCGTCGAGCTCGGGCCCTCCGACGAGGTGCGCCCCGGCAAGCCGGCCACGCTCGTCGACGTCAACCGCACCGGCCTGCAGGCCATCGGGCTCGACCTCGCCGCCCACGAGGTGCTCCGCGGCGCCGTCCTCGACCTCGACGGCAACATCCTCGTGCGCGCCGAGCGGGCCATCGGCGAGGACTCCGGCCAGGCCGTCGTCGACACCGTGCTCGACCTCGTCCACGAGCTCGTCGCGGCCGCCACCGCGCCGCTGCTCGGCATCGGCGTCGGCACCCCCGGCATCGTCGGGCCCGGTGGCGTCGTCGACACCGCCCCCAACCTCGGCTGGACCGACGTGCCGCTGCGCGACATCGTCGCCGAGGCCACCGACCTGCCCGTCTTCGTCGTCAACGACGCCGACGCCGCGGTCCACGCCGACTACACGCTCGGCGACGGTGGCGACGACCTCGTCCTCGTCAAGATCGGGCGCGGTGTCGGTGGCGGGCTCATCGTCGGTGGCCAGCGCGTCCGCGGTGCCCACTTCGCCGCGGGCGAGATCGGGCACGTCACCGTCGGCACCGACGGCGGGGCCCGCTGCCGCTGCGGGAAGGTCGGCTGCCTCGAGACGTGGCTGTCGGCCCCCAACCTCGAGAAGGCGCTCGCCGCGTCGGGCGACGACGCACCCCTGCGCGAGGCGGGCGAGCGACTCGGCATCGCCCTCGCCCCCGTCGTGGCGGCCCTCGACCTGTCCGAGGTCGTCCTCTCCGGGCCGGAGCACCTGCTCGGCGGCGTCCTGCGCGACGCCCTCGAGGCCACGCTCCGCTCCCGCCTGCTCGCCCGGCCGGAAGCGCACCTGGCCGTGCGCCTCGCCGACCGGTCCGACGACATCGTCCTGCGCGGCGCCGCCGTGCTCGTCCT
>JAEWFB010000392.1 GCA_023389095.1 Actinomycetes bacterium | reverse complement strand
CCGCCGACCAGCCCGAAGGCTCCGGCCGTGACGAACCCGGGGGTCGACACGCCCGCCGCGAGGACGAGCGGCACGATGAGGGCCGGGAAGCCGTCGTTGATGACGCGCAGGTCGGCAGCCAGCCGGGCCGCGTGGGAGCACGACGCGACGTGCGCCTGGGCCCGCTCGGTCTGGCGCTTGGGCAGCCGGCCCCGCACGAGCGCGCCGAGGTGGGTGATGGTCCACCGGCACTCGTCGGTGTCGGCGTCGGCGAGCCCGCGCTCCGCGCGCGCGTCGAGGTAGAGGGCGCGGAGGTTCTCGCGGGCCCGCATCGCCCGCACGCTCACGGCGTTGGCGCTCATGCCGAGCGTCGGGGCCACGACGCGCGGCGCGGCGCCTTCGACCGTCGTGTGCCAGAGGACGCGCTGGTCCTTCTCGGGCAACGACCGGAACGCCTCGCGGACCAGGGCGACGGTCTCGTCGTCGCCGAGGTCGGGCTCGGGCTGGTCGACGGGCTCGGCGAGCGCGTCGAGGTCGTCCTCCTCGGTGGGCACGAGGCGCAGGTCGCGGCTGCTCGAGTCGAGGGCGACGGTGCGCACGGCCGAGAGGAAGTAGGCGCGGAAGTGCTCCTCCGGGCCGCGGCCGTCCTTGATGAGGGAGAAGACGCGGGCAGCGGCCTCGGCCACGACGTCCTCGGGGCTCGTGCGCCCGCGGACGCGCCGGGCCACGGCGTACGCGGCGGGCAGGTGGCGTCGCCACAGCTCGCCGAACGCCTCGGCCGACCCCTCCCGGCTGCGGGCGAGCAGCTGCACGTCGGCAGCAGAGGACCACGCCTCGCTCGACCACATGGTCAGGTCAGCCGCCACCTCGAGCCCTTCCAGCCACTTGCCAGTGGTGGACAGTGTGCCCCCTGCCTCCTACGCACGTCGACTCGCAGCGCGGGAAACGGTGGCAGGTTTCGCCCTTCCGGATGATCCCCTCCACGAAACCATCGCGGAAGGACGAAACCTGGCGGCACCACGGGTGCGGACCTCAGGAGCCACTCCCTCCCCTGACCAAGCGGGACGCTCCAGCGTTGCCGTCATCCATGAGACGTGCCACTCCCCATTTCATGACAGATTTCCGACAAATGCGGGCAAATGCCCGAAATTGACCCGAACCCGTCAGTAGAAGCGCTCCTGTGGGACGCCCTTGGTCGCCGCCTTACCGGTCGTTGACGGACCTCACGCGGTTCGATGTCGGGGCCACGGGGAGCCGGACGTCGGGACGTCGGGACGTCGGGCCGGCGCCGGTGGCGGGTATGCGTTCCAGGGTGACGATGCGCTGGCTCTTCGCCGACCAGCTCGGCCCCGCGGCGACGACCCACCCTGACCCGGCGCGTCACCGACCCGACGGATGGTCGGGGCGGACGCGTCAGGTGCGGCTCGTGCGGGCGATCGCGAAGGTGCGCGTGAAGGGAAAGAGCACCCCGAAGGACCGACGCGGGTAGGCCAGCTCGAGCTCGCGGGCGTACTCCTGCTCGAACAGCTCGCGCTCGGCGGCATCCTCGAGCACCCCGAGGACCGGTCGCAGACCGGTGCCGCGGACCCACTCGAGCACGGGGTGCGGGCCGTCCGCGGTGGCGGCGAGGACGTGCTCGTAGGTGGTCTGCCACACGTCGACCTCGGGCGTGCTGTCGAGCAGGAGCGCGGCGTACGTGCCGGGCAGCGCGACGGCCGAGGCCCGGTCGAGGCCGGGTCGCAGGTCGGCGGCGCGCGGGTGCCGCTGTGCCACCTCGCGCATGAGGCGGTGCGAGGGCGCGTCGAAGTTGGCCGGCACCTGCATGGCGAACGTGCCGCCGGGCGTCAGGGCCTCGAGCCAGCCCGGGATGAGGCGCAGGTGGGTCGGTACCCACTGGAGCGTGGCGTTGGTGACGAGGACGTCGACCGAGCCCCCGGTGCCGCGGGGGTCCCACTCCTCGGCCGTGGCCTCGACCCACTCGACCCGGCCCTCGGCGTCGAGCCCGCGCGCCCTGGCCAGCATCTCCGGCGAGGAGTCGACGCCGACGATGCGCGCGTCGGGCCAGCGCCGGGCGAGCCCGAGCGTCAGCTCTCCTGGGCCGCAGCCGAGGTCGACGACGAGCCGCGGGGCCACGGCGTCGACGCGGCCGAGCAGGTCGGCGAAGGGCCGACCCCGGTGGTCGGCGAAGAGGGCGTACTGGCCCGGGTCCCACGCCGAGTCGGTGGCGCGCTCCCCGGTGGGTGGAGTCATGGCCGCCGGAGCAGGATGCGCGCCGGGGCGTCCGGTGGCGACGGGACGGGAGATGCGGGACGGGTCGGACACGGCGAGCTCACTTTCCTTCGATGTCAAGAGTCTTGATGGCGACTAGGCTGGGCGCCATGAGCTCGGACCGCCGCGCGGGACGCCCCGCTGGCGACGACGTCGACGAGATCGTCGCGGCCTGGCGCCGGGAGCGGCCCGACCTCGACGTGTCGCCGCTCGAGGTGCTCTCGCGCGTGTCGCGACTGGCCCGGCGGCTCGACCTGGCGCGGGGCCGGGCCTTCTCCGAGCACCTGCTCGAGGGCTGGGCGTTCGACGTGCTGTCGGCGCTGCGCCGCGCGGGCGAGCCGTACGAGCTGTCCCCCGGGGCCCTCGTCCAGCAGACGCTGGTCACCTCGGGCACCATGACCAACCGCGTCGACCGGCTCGAACGCAGCGGGTTCGTCGAGCGGCGCCCCGACCCGGGCGACCGGCGCGGCGTGCTGGTCCGACTGACGCCGGCCGGGCGCGACGTCGTCGACTCCGCGATGGCCGACCTCATCGAGCAGGAGAAGTCGCTGCTGTCCGAGCTCGGTGCCGCCGACCGGCGAGAGCTCGCGGCGCTGCTGCGTCGGATGCTCGCGCCGCTCGAGGCACGGCCGGGCGACGCGACGACCTGACGCCGACGCCGGCCCCGACCACCCACGACGCCGCCCACGCGTCGGAGCCCGCAGCCGCTCATGCGTCGGAGCCCGCGGCCGCTCGTGCGTCGGAGCCCGCGGCCGCTCATGCGTCGGTGCGCTGCTGGAACTCGAGGCGGTTGCCGACCGGGTCGCTCGTGTGGAAGCGACGCAGCCCGGGGATGTTGTCGTCCCAGGTGACCGGGGCCCCCGCCGCCCCGACCGCCGACGCGAGCGCCTCGACGTCGGCGACCGCGATGCCGGGGTGGGCCTTGCGCGCCGGCGCGAACGGCTCCTCGATCCCGACGTGGACCTCGGCGGCGCCGGGCTCGCCACCGGCCCTGAACCAGGCGCCGCCACGGGCGCGCAGCCGTTCGGGCTTGGGGACCTCGGTCAGCCCGAGCACCCCGACGTAGAAGGCGCGCATGGCGTCCTCGCACCCGGCGGGGCCGGAGACCTGGACGTGGTGCAGGGTCATCTCCATGACCCGAAAGTATCTTGATATCAAGATACTTTCAAGGGTCCGGACCTACCCGACGACGTCCGCGGCCTCGAGCCACTCCATCTCGAGCTCCTCTCGCTCGGCGACGAGCTCGGTGAGCCGGGTGTTGAGGTCGGCGAGGGCGCCCACGTCGGTCGCCTTCTCGGCCATCTCGCCGTGGATCCGTTCCTCGCGGTCGGCGAGGCGGGAGAGCTGCTTCTCGACGCGCGCCATGGTCTTGCGTGCCTCGCGCACCTCGGCCGGGCTCGCCGTCGAGGCCGTGGCGCCGGCCGACGCCGTCGAGCCACCCGCTCCCCCACCCGACGCCGAGGGGGCGGTCGCCGTCGCCGTACGCGCCGCGGCGGCGCGCAGCTCGAGGTACTGGTCGACGCCGCCCGGCAGGTCGCGCACCTTGCCGTCGCCGAGCAGGGCCAGCTGGTGGTCGCAGACCCGCTCGAGCAGGTACCGGTCGTGCGAGACGACGACGAGCGTGCCGGCCCAGCCGTCGAGGACGTCCTCGAGCGAGGTGAGGGTCTCGATGTCGAGGTCGTTGGTCGGCTCGTCGAGGACGAGGACGTTCGGCTCGGTCAGCAGCAGGCGCGTCAGCTGCAGGCGACGCCGCTCGCCGCCGGAGAGGTCGCCGACGCGGGTCTGCTGGCGCCCGCCCGGGAAGCCCAGGCGCGTCGCCAGCTGGCTCGCGCTGACCTCCTTGCCGCCGAGCGTCGTGTACTGGCGCACGTCCTCGACGGCCTCGATGACCCGCCACTGCTCGAACCGCTCGAGCTCGCGGACCTCCTGGGTCAGGTGCGCGATGGCGACGGTCTTGCCGACCTTGCGCCGTCCGGCGCTGAGCGGCACCTCGCCGGTGAGGGCGCGCAGCAGCGTCGACTTGCCGGCGCCGTTGACCCCGACGATCCCGACGCGCTCGCCCGGCGCAAGGCGCCACGTGACGTGGTCGAGCAGGGTCCGCTCGTGCGGCGGCTCGCCGACGCTGAGCGTCGCGTCCTCGAGGTCGAGCACGTCCTTGCCGAGGCGACGCGTCGCGAACGACACGAGCTCGACGTCGTTGCGCGGGTCCGGCTCGTCGGCGATGAGGGCGTTGGCGGCCTCGATGCGGAACTTCGGCTTGCTCGTCCGGGCCGGCGCGCCGCGACGCAGCCAGGCCAGCTCCTTGCGCATGAGGTTGGAGCGGCGCTCGGCCACGACACCGGCGAGGCGGTCACGCTCGGCCTTGGCGAGCACGTAGGCCGCGTAGCCGCCCTCGAAGGAGCTGACGCCTCCGGACTCGACCTCCCACGTCATCGTCGCGTACGCGTCGAGGAACCAGCGGTCGTGGGTGATGGCGACGGTGGCGTTGCCCGGGCGGGGGCGCCGGTGGGTCAGGTGGTCGGCGAGCCAGGCCACGCCCTCGACGTCGAGGTGGTTGGTCGGCTCGTCGAGCAGGAGCAGCTCGGGGTCCTCGACGAGCAGGCGCGCGAGGGCGAGGCGGCGGCGCTCGCCACCGGACTTGGGCCCGACGCGGCTGTCGAGGCCACCCATCGCCTCGGCCCCGATGCCGCCGAGCAGGCCGGTGAGCACGTCGCGGATGCGGGGGTCGCCGGCCCACACGTGTTCGGGACGGTCACCGAGGACGGCCTCGCGCACCGTCCACTCCGGGTCGAGCGCGTCGTCCTGGCTCAGCATCCCGATGCGGATGCCGTCGTCGCCGCCCTGCTTGCTGATGCGGCCCGAGTCGGGCTCCTGCAGGCCCGCCATGACGCGCAGCAGCGTCGACTTACCGCCGCCGTTGACACCGACGATGCCGATGCGGTCGCCGGTGAGGACGCCGATGCTGACGTCGTCGAGGACGTGGGCGGTGCCGAAGACGAGGGAGACGCGTTCGAGCGAGACGAGGTTGGCCATCGGAGC
>JAEWFB010000380.1 GCA_023389095.1 Actinomycetes bacterium | reverse complement strand
CACCAAGGATGGGCGGCACGGCCCACGGACACTAGGTGTCGGAAACGACACCCCGGCGGTCCTACCGATGCGGCGCGACGCTGCGGCTTGCCCCGCTCGCTGCCCACCACGCGGTCGCCGCCGCGCGACCGTGGAGGCCGGTCTTCGCGTAAACGGACGACAGGTGCTTGCGGACGGTGCGCTCGCTCAGGCCGAGGCGGTGGCCGATGGCGTGGCTCGTCAGGCCTTGGGCGGCGAGCGTCAGCACCTGTCGCTCGCGCGCGGTGAGCGTCGGGAGCTGCGCGACAGCGCTGGCATGCCCGCCGTCCGCGCCGGCATCCTTCGGGCCGTTGCCGCCCGCGCGGTCATCAACGCCCTCGACGGCGGCCAGCCGAGCGAGCGCCACCTTGAGGCGCACGTTGAGCGTGAGGGCTGGCGCGACGATGCTCTGGATGAGGGCGAGCGCGTCGAGGTCGTCGTCGGTGAAGTCGCGCCGACCGCGGTGGAGCCCGAGGAACACGAGGTCGGTCGCGCTGAGGTGCAGCGCGATGGCGACCGGGAACTGGCCGTCGGGCAACCAGCCGTGCATCGCGTCGAACTCCGGGGTGTCCCAGAACTGGTCCATGCGCACGTGGTCGCTCGTGCGGACCGGGCCGGTGACGCCGATGCGGCGCATGGCCCCGATCGACGGGTGGCTGCCGGCGTACTGCGCGGCGCGTTCCGCCTGGCCGAGCGGCACCACGCATCCCTCCGACGCGACCACCGCCGGGGCCTCACCGGTCTGAACGTGCGGCCCGAACGACGTGAGCCCGGCTCCCCCGTCGGCGCCGAGGACGACCTCGATGCGCTGGACGAGCTCCTCGGCGAAGGGCTCGTCGGCGGCCGCCTGGCGGGCGATGTCGACGGCGAGCCGCAGGACGTCCGCCTCCCGCGGGTGCCCGGCGCCGAGCAAAGTGGCGGCCTGTCGCGTGCTCATCGCGCTCCGATCGCCTGCGGGTCGTCGAGGTGTCCGGCCCGACGATCGTAAGAGCGGCCTGCAAGCCTTTGCGGCGTTTTGTCGAGGATGCGGCACCTGCCGACGGCCGACCCAGTGGTGCGCGACGTCGTCATCGCCGAGCACCTGAACCGGCGACCCTGCCCGGAGCGACGAGGACGACGACCCCAACCACCAGACCATGGCTTGTTGGACGTGGTCGCAGTGCCAGCCGTCTCGCGCAGCTACTCCGGGGACTCGTCGGTGAACGTCGCCTTGATGCCGAGTGCCTCGAACATGCCGACCAGCATCGTTCTGGTGTTCTTGTCTGCCTGCTTAGTCAGCTCCGACTCGTTTGCCGCGGCCGTGAGCTTGTCCTCAGCCTTCGCGTAGAGCTCGCGCTGGTCCTGCGTTGACATGGCGTCGGCAATCCGATTGACCACACCGCGCTCCTTGGAGAAAAGATACGTGCGCTTCTCGTCCAGGTTCGGCTTGTCGAGTTCCGCCTTGGGAAGCCGGATCTTCACGGTCTTGCCGTCCTCGGACATCGTGAGGTCGCCGTCGCCGAAGCCTCCGAAATCGATGTAGGCGTCGACCGTGCCGGCGGCGACGAACAACGAGCGCTCACCAGCCACGAAGTCCGGCAGCCAATCGACATCCCGAGCATCGTCGATCACAACTTCGAAGTTGCCAACCGCAGCGTGGTACTGGCTGAGGCCCTCGATCGACTTCAGCAGCGCGGGCTGACTCCTGTCGACGGCAGTCGTCTGGAACGGAAGCCTGAGGTCGAACCGGCTGGCCAGGCTGAAAGCCGCCAGGCCAACCAGGACCCCGATGAGCACCACTGGGACGAGTCGCTTCACTACCCACGTCATACGGCTAACCCCTCGTCGCAGCGGGTATCTACCCGCCAACCGAAATGCCGTGGCGACACGGCTCCTACGTTTGTCCCGCATGGATAGCAGGCCGCGCGCCGTTGAACGGCTCGACCCGCTCGAGTGCGTCAGTTCACGCAATCTTGACGCTGCTCCAGAGAGCCGCGTCGAGCAGTCTCAACGGCTCGGCGTCGAGAACGACCGTCGCATCCCCCGCTCCTGCTACGTCGTCGCGGACGGACTCGATCGCGTCGCGAACGTCCTGGTCCGACATGAGCGAGGCGAACACGAGCCAGTCGACACGAAAGTTGTTCGCACGTTGGATGTCGAGCAGACGGCACACGACGTTGTCGCGCACCGGGAACAGGTCAGGCCTCTTGCGAGCGCACAGCTTGCTCGCGACCACCCAGGCGTTGGACTTCTTCACGTTGGCCTTCGCCAGGTTGTGCTTCACATGGAGGTAGAAGGCCTCCATCGCTGCCAGACCTGCGTCGTCGACCTTCTCCAGAGGACCAGACGGCAGAGCGCCGAGGGCTGACGAGACGTCCCTCCGGACCGGGCCTTCGCCGGTCAGGAGCCGCGCCGCCTTAGCGGGCACCTTGACGCTCAGCAGCGTCGTGGCGAAGAGGTCATCAGCGCCGATCCGGTCAGGTGAGTTCACGCCAATCATCGTGAAACTCGAACCCGCGTAGTCAGTGCTGGTGTCGTAGAAGCGGCGGAGCTTGCGTCCCGCCTCCGGCGACCGCATTGCGGCTAGCGCCCGCTCCTTGGCCTTCGACACCATCTCTGGTGCGGGCGGCGCCCAGTGGTTTTCCGTCATCGTGTCCTCCCCTGTCTGGCCCAGACCCTAAGCCAAGACACCGACCGTCAGCCTGAGGCTCGTCACGGACGCGCGACGCAGCCGTCCGGGCGCAGGGTGGGTGCCGCGTCCCCTCACCACGCGGCACCCACCCCTCAGCGGTCGGGCTCGGGAGCGTCAGCCGAGCCGGACCGTGACCCCGCCCGAGAACGGGGAGTCGTGCAGCTCGATCGACGCGGGCTTCGCGTCCTTCGGCATGTCGAAGACGAGCGTGCCCTTGACGGTGTTGCCGGGGTTGATCTCGTTGAGGAAGACCTTGTTGTCCTCGAGGTAGATACCGGCCGTGGTGTCGGTGGAGAACTCGCGGCCCTTGGCGTCCTTGACCTTCTGCGACGAGTCGGCGAGCAGCTGAGCCTTGTCGCCGATGTTGGTCACGGTGACCTTGATGAGCACGTACTGGCCCTGCGCCTTCTGGTTCGCGTACTGGCCGCCGACGCTCTTGACGCCCTTCTGCAGCTTCGTGACGGTGAACTCGAACTGGCCGTCGCGGACCTTCTGGCCCACCTTCGCCTCAGCCGGAGCTTCCCCCGAGTCCCCGGCCGATGCGTCGGTCGACGCCTGGTCGGACGCTCCCGTGTCCGACGCCGCACCCTCGGACGCGGCGGCGCCGGTGGTCGCGGTCGGCGTCGTGTCGCCGCCCTTGCCGAACGCCTGGCTGAGGAGGCCGACGAGGACGAGGGCCAGCAGGCCGGTGAGGATCTTGTGGCGGGCGAACCAGCTCTTGCGCGGCGGCTCGGGGGCCGGCGGCACCGGGATGGCGGGCGGCTGCCACGACGACTGGGGCTGGCCGGGCTGGGTCTGGTCGGTGTTCATGGACGCTCCTTGCTGGGTGGTGTGGTTGCTGACCAGACCTTCGCGCGGAGACCCGTGCGGCCACCTCGGCCGAGGAGCCCGGACCACCTGACCGAAAGGATGAGAAGCACGCGCCCGAAGTGCCCGAATGGCCGAGTGCGTGGTGGGCGCCGTGGCATACCTTTCGCCTATGGCGGCTGGCTCACTCCCTGGCGCGCGTGGCTCCACGCGCCGCGACGCCATGCTGCGCCGGCTGCGCACGTCGGGGCTGGTCGTGCTGGTGCTCTTCGACGCGGTGTACTCAGGGATGGCGGTCGACGGTCGGGCCAACGCGGCCCTCGGCCTCGCCGTCAGCACGAGCGACAAGTCGAGCGGCGCGGGGATGCTCGTCTTCTTCCTCGGCGTGGGCCTCGCCGTCGCCGTGCAGTGGCGTCAGCGCTGGGCGCTGGGAACGGCGCTCGTCGGCTCGGCCTGCGCACTGGTCGTGCTCGGGCCGACGTTCGCCCTCATCGGCCTCATGAGTGTCGTGCTGGTCCGTCCCCGCTCAGACTGGATCTGGGTGGGCGCCGTGGTGCTGGCTGCCACCGGGGTGTCGGTGTGGCGCGACCTCATGCGCACGCCGGCCGCGACGTCGTTCTGGGGCACGCTCTTCGCGCAGGACGGGCGACCGGTCGCTGCGTACGTTCCGGTCGTGCTGACCGCGGTGCTCACGGCGTCGTTCGTCGGCATCGGGCTGTGGCTGCGTACCCGTGCGGACCTGCGCACGGCGAACGTCGTCGTGGCCGAGGAGCGCGACGCAGTGACCTCGCTGACCGACCAGGTGTCGAGGCAGGCCGAGCGAGAGCGGCTGGCGCGCGAGATCCACGACGGCCTCGGGCACAACCTGTCGATCCTGTCGGTCCACGCGGGTGCGCTGCAGGCAATGGCCGATGCCGCAGCACCGCAGGCGGACACCGACACGGCGGCGTCCCAGATCCGGGAGTCGGCGCAGGTCGTGCGCGAGACGGCGGCACGCTCGGTGAGCGAGCTGCACAGCCTGCTCGACCTGCTGCGCAACCCGGGCGACGCCGATGTGGCCGCTCCGACGCGGACGCTGCGAGACGTGCGGGCGCTCATCGACGACTCCGTGACAGCAGGGATGCCTCTCATCGCCACGGTGTTCGTCGACGACGGCGAGGCGCTCGACCCGCACATCGCGCAGGCGGCCTACCGCATCGTGCAGGAGCTGCTGACGAACGCCCGCAAGCACGCCGCCACCGTGCCCGTGCGCCTCAGCGTCACCGGCGGCCCGGCCGAGGGGCACCTCGTCATCGCGACGGCCAACCACCTTCCGCCGCCGACCGGACCTTCCCGGACGGACGCCGGGGCGGACGGTCTGCGGTCCACGCGACGCGGTGTCGGGCTGAGTGGCGTCCGCGAGCGCGTCGAACACTACCGCGGCGACATGACCGCCGGCGTCGACGCCGACGGCGTCTTCCGGGTGTCCATCCGGCTGCCGTGGCACCAACCCGAACGAGACAGGGACGTGAACCATGACTGAGCTGGAGAAGCAGCGACCGATCCGGGTCATGCTCGTCGACGACGACCCGGTGGTGCGGACGGGACTGCGCTTCATGCTCGGGGTGGCCGCCGACCTCGAGGTGGTGGCCGAGGTGAGCGACGGCGACGAGGTGGCCGGCGCGATCCAGGCGCACCATCCGGACGTGGTCGTGCTCGACGTGCGGATGGCCCGGGTGGGAGGCATCGAGGCGATCGCCGCGATCAAGACGCGCCCCGAGGCCCCGAAGGTATTGATGTTCACCGTGTTCGACACCGACGACGTGGCGCGTCGAGCGGTGACCGCGGGCGCCGACGGGTTCCTGCTGAAGACCGCGTCGCCCGAGGAGATCTGCGGCGGCATTCGCAACGTCGCCGGCGGGCTCGGCGCGGTGTCGCCGAAGACAGCGGCACAGCTGTTCACGCACGTCCGTGAGGACCCACTGACAGCCCAGCGTGCCGAGGCCGCCCGGCTCGTCGCGACGCTGACGCCGCGCGAGCGCGAGGTCGTCGCCGGCCTGGCGCGCGGGCTGTCAAACGCCGAGCTGGCGCGCGAACTCTACGTCAGCGAGACCACGGTCAAGACGCACGTCGCCAGCGCCAGCACCAAGCTCGGCGTCGACAACCGCGTGCAGGCCGCCGTCATCGCCGACCGTGCGAGCATGACCGGGGCGCGGTCGGTTCGGCCCAGCTGATCCGACGCGTGGCGGCGCCCTTCAGGCGGCCGGCTCCCGCATGATCTCGCTCGTCCACAGCGCCGCGTCGAGGATCCTGAGCGGCTCCTCGTCGACGACGACCTGGCCGTCCGCATCGCTGAGCGCCGCGGACTTAGCGGAATCGATGGCCCTGCGGACGTCCGAGTCGCCCACGAGGTGACTGAAGACCTGCCAGTCCACCTGGTAGTTGCCCTTGGGCAGGAGTCCAAGTAGTTGGCACACGACGTTGTCGCGAACCGGGAAGAGGTCAGGTCGCTTCCGGGCGCACAGCTTGCTGGCCGTCACCCAGGGGTTGGCGTTCTCGACGCCTGCCTTGGCCAGTGCCCCCTTGACGTGTCGGTAGAAGACCTCCATGTCGCGAAGTCCGTTGTCGTCGACGTCCTCGAGCGGTGTCCTCGGCAGGTTGCGCAGAGCCGCGTGCACTGCCTCGCGCGTCCCGGCGTCCTGAGTCAACAGGCGTGCGGCGCCGGCGGGAATGGGGACGCTCAGGAGCGTCGTGGCGAAGAGGTCGTCCGCCCCGATCCGCTCCGGGTCGTTCGTGCCGATCGAGGCGAAGCTGGCGCCTGCGTAGTCACCGGTCACGGTGTAGTACCGCCGCAGCCGCCACCCCGACCGCTCAGGCTCGAGTGCCGAGAGCGCCCGCTCCTTGGCGCGAGCCAGAACCTCATCCGTAGGCCGAACCCAGTCGTCGTTCGTCATCCTTGCTCCTCCCCTGTGATCGTGACCCGACGATAGGCGCACACGCCGACATGGGGGTCTCATCGCCGCGCGCAGTGTCGCGCGCGGCGATGAGGTCAGATCACACGCAGCCGTCGAAGCCCCGGAAGCCCGCGTTCCCATCTGGCTGCTTGGTGATCCACCTGTGCCAGAGGACCACTCGCTCAGCCTCGAGTGCGTCGTCGAACGGTCCCTCAAGGTGCAGGCAGTCCTCGCAGAGCGTGTAGTAGCGGTTGTCGCCACCGATGCAGACGGCGACGACATGGCATGGCCACGACTCGGTTCCTTGGGGGTGCCCTTGTCCCAGAGGTTGCTCGGACAGGAGGTCGGCGAGCTCGACGAGGATGTCCTCCGGCAGCTTGTCCCGGTAGCCGTCCGGCAACGTGCTCATCGCTTGGCCTCCTCATCAACAGAGATCCAGTGCAGCCGGTACAGGTCCCCGGTGAACCCCGTGTCGGAGGCTCGTTCGAGCGCTGCCGCGAGCGCGCGACCCGGCTTGCTCCCAGGGTGGCGGACAGCCTCGCGCGCCGTCGCATAGTCGGGATTGCTGGCAAGGCCCCAGCGCAGCGCCTCACGGGTCTCGTCGTCGAGACCGAGGTCGAGTGAGATCGACACGTCGTACCAGCCCAGCCACTGCTCGTCGTCTGGCCACCGCTCGAGCACGAGCGCCGCGATGGTCTCGAGGTCGGACTCCTCGATCCAGCGCGCCAGCACGTGAGCGCGGCCCTTCGCGGACGCCGGCCACGTGACGAACTCGCGACCGTCGCCTAGGTCACCCCACTGCCTGATGACCGCGAGCTTGGGGCCACGACCCCGATCGATCCACCACCGTCCCAACTGATCGGCGCGCCGCCGGACTCGCTGAACCAGCGGTACTCGACGAGGGTCTCGCCGACGAGGCCGCCGTTCTCGATCTCATCGTCGCCGACCGTGAGCCACCGCCATTCTTGGGCGGTGCGCACGGCGACGACAGGCTGTCCATCGACGGTGCAGTGCACGAGGCGCGATGGCACGCCCTCGACGAGACGGGCGATCTCGTCCAGGTCGATCCCGGCCGCCTCAGCTGCCTCTTCGTCGACGCGTCGGTCTATGGCAGCCGGGTCTACCCCGACCCGCGGGACCCGCAGGTGCTCCAGCAGGTTCACGCCGATGTCGCGCGCCGCGTTGACCTCACATACGACTTCGGGCCTGACGGTCGAGAGCTCACACACCCCCGCCAACGCGGCCTCGATGGTTGGGAAGACACCGACATTGGTCCTCGTCCACTCACGTGGCCCGGTCACCGAAGGCGTAGCCGATTCCCAGCGCTCGACCTGGACGCCGCCAGCCGTGTTCGGCAGCATGAACCACCGCTCGCGCCGGCCGTCCGGCAAGGACCGCTTGACGGAGACCCGCGTCGACGCGGGCACGTGCGGCCATGAGCCCGCAGCGATGCCGGTACGGGGTGTCGCCCCATCAGGCCACCTCCCGATGGCCGCGGCAGTCTCGCTTCGCGTGTGGGGCTGTGGGGGTGTGGGGGTTGCTAACCGCCGCTACCCCCGTCTACCCACATCACCATTTCGCCGCCGCCATACTCGGCGCCTGCGGTGAGCAGGGCTTCGAGTGGCCATGCCTGAGTCATGTCCACGAAGCGCTCGTCGAGTCCCGATGCGGTGGCCACCGGCAGGTAGACGTGGGGTGGGAAGCCGTCGCGGCGCCCATAGTCCAGGAAGTCGTGACGATCATCGACGGTGGGCAGGTTGGCCATGCCTCGCACGAGCTGCATCTGGTGGCGGGTGATGACGACGGCGTCAAGGGCGGGATACGTAACGGCCGTCCCGCCGGACCGATGGAAGCTCTTCGGCGTGAGCAGTCCAGAGGACTGGTTCGTCAGGGCGGCGAGTGGCTCGTTGATGTGGTCGTCCCAGACGATGACCAGTAGCGACTGGTACAACGGGTCCTCGGCCTTGAACGATCGGAACTTTCCGTCGGCGCTCACCAGGAAGTCCTTGACGGGGTTGTCCCGCGGCGGCGTCACGGTCCCGGGCAGCGAACCACCTTTGTCATCGAGGAATCGGGCGTTGAGCTGGAAATCGCGGGCGCTCCTGTCACGGGAGAAGGCCCTCAGGGCGGGGCACTTGACTTCGACGCCGAGGGTGAGCCCGTCGGGTAGGCGCACATCAAGCTCAGGATTCTTGCCTGATCCGGCAGCGGTGGGTTCATCGCGGAAGGTCGTTCCTGCGGGCCAAGCCCAACTCACGACATGGTGGGTGACGAGCAACTCTGCGAGCCAGGCGACAATCGACTCGTAGTCGCTCATGTCTTTCTCTCGACCGCCGACCTGCTCGAGGCGGCCAATCATGCGCTCGGCATAACCGGGCAGTTTGCGTTCGCACCTCGCGAGGCGCCAAGCCACCATGGGCGCGAAGTGGGTCTCCCCCTCGGTGCCGGGGGTGAAGTTCCACTGGAGCCAGTGCCAGCGACTCATCACTTGACCGCTGCGTATCCTGGCCAGCACCCCAGCCGCGCTATCGAGCAACCTTCGACTCCATTCGTGTGCGTGCAAATGGCCCTCCCTCTGGAGAGACAGCTGGGAGGAGGTGGGCGCAGCCTCCGGCTCGTGCCCAGCCCATCTCGCCCGGGAGCTGTTACTCGGAGAGCAGCTCTCGAAGGTGTGTCCCAACGGCGTGCGCGAGCCGGACGGGCACGGCGTTGCCGATCTGGGTGAACTTCGGCACGTCCCGCGCCCACTCCCCGATCGACGGGTCGCCCGCCCTGCGGCGCCCTCCCGTGGTGCGCTTCCCGGCGAACTGGTACCAGTCCGGGAAGGTCTGCAGCCGGGCCCACTCGCGGACTGTCGGCGTCCGGGGCTGGGCGAAGTGGACGTAGTCGTCGGGGAGGCTGGTCGCCGTCAGGCTCGGGCCGCCCTTCCCCCAAGAGGCCGGGAACACCCGCTGCGCGAACTTCTTGGTCCGCATCGCCTCCGGGATCTCGCCGTCGTTGGCGATCATGTAGGCGAACTTGGCCATGACGTCCTCGTTGTGGTTGCTGTACTCCTGCTCGGTGAGCGGCGCGCCCTTGGGGCTGATGACCCGTCCTTCCCGGTCGGTGCGCGATTCCTCCTGAACCTCTGTCAGCGGCTTGGAGGGGTACACAGTGGTCTTGCCGCCGGGTGCCCACGCCGGGTCTACGAGGTCCCCGAGGAGTTCCTGCAGCCCCGGTGCCTCGCGGTCCCCGGCGGGCAGGAACCCGCCAGCCACACCGGAGGACAAGTTTGTTGGGGTGATGTCGGACCGGATCCCGACCATGAGGATGCGCGGCCGGTTCTGGGGCACGCCATAGTGCTTGGCGTACACCAGCTGGGCGTGCACTTCGTACTCCAGAGTGCGGCGTCCCTTCTTTACGGTGATTCGCTTGAAGGTGTCTTGGACGTCGCGCCAGATCTCGCCCTTCTCCCCGTCGCGGGTCCACCGGGAGTTCAGCAGGCCTCGGACGTTCTCGAACACGAAGGCCTTGGGCGCGACCTCCTGCACCACCTGCGCCATGTCCGCGTAGAGGTGGTTGCTGGGGATCTCCTCCTTGTGGAGGGTGAAGCTGCGCCGGTGCCCGATGCCGCTGTACCCCTGACAGGGCGGCCCCCCAACGACGAGCGTCACGTCGCCGTGCTCCTGCTTGAGGCGTGTCGCCAGGGAGTTGAGGGCGCCCGGGCGGCCGGTGAGGTCCTTCACGTCGTTGACGTGGTTCTGCTTTGCGTCAAGCCCCGAGCCGGCTCGGTTGGCCAGATACGTAGCCATGGCATCCGGGCTGAGCTCGTTGACGAAGACGGGCGTGAACCCAGCCTGCTCGAGGCCGAGGGACAGGCCGCCGCAGCCGGCGAAGAGGTCGATGACGGTGGGAATGGGGCACCTCCTGAGTGGTCGCGGACATCCTCGCAGCCAGCGCCGACAAAGTCCAGGTGGCGTGCCGTTGGCCGGTTCCAGACGGTGTCTGCGCCGAGTAGGCGTCCTGAGGCCGGCTCAGCTACGTCAAGTCGATCGACTTGGACTTGCCAAACAGGACGTCGTGTCCGGCGGCATTGAGCTTCCAGAGTGGCCCCTTGTCATAGCCGCGACCGGAGGGGCCTTTGGTCCTGATGAGGTGCTCCAAAGTGATTTGGCCGGCGCCGACCATGAGAGGGAACACGTCCGGCTTGGGCTCGGACGTGTAGAGGACAGTGATCGGCCTGAAGTGTTCGACCCCGTCGATCACGCGGCTGTCGACGGCGACCCATGCGGTCGCACTGTGCTTCTCGATGAGCCGCTCCTGTAGCCGGGTCACCCGCCAGCGATCGACGACCGGAAGGTGTGGCCGGTCGCTCAGTTCGTCGATGGTGTTGTCGACCATGTTGTGGCTGAGGCGCAATCCCAGCGAGTTGCGGCGTAAGGCGCTCGACGTGTGCGAGATCTTCCGCTGACCGTCGCGCCAGTATCCGAATTCGTTGAGGATCGCGTCGGCGGACTTGAGCGGGGAGATCGACCAGTCGGCTTGCTCGGCAAAGAGGTTGGAACGTGAGCGCCGTGACGGCGGCCTGTCGCGTGCGAACTTGAGCTCGATACCCTTGTAGTCCGGCTGCTTGGACGAGTTCATCGAGATTCCGAGGGCGAGTTCCAGCGTCCGCCCCACGGACGTGTCCGCCTCGAGTAGCCCGGGCAAGTGAGGGCCGCGGGCGATCCCGCGGAGCGTGTTCAGCAATTCGGGCAGCGCGGGGTGATCGATCGAAGGCCGGATTGCGTGCGGGGCGAGGTACGCCTCGACGAGTTGCAGCGTCGCGGGCCAGTCTGTGCCGCTGAGGTTGACAACGAGGAGACCGTTTGACCCGACCGCCACGGCGATCTGGTCCCCGACCGTGGCGCGCCTTCGGAAGCCGTAAACCCAGAACCGCGGGTCTCCCTTCCCCGCCTTGGGCCGGAAGAAGGAGGTGCCCGCCTCCCCGCTTTGGCCCTGCGAGACAAACCTGCTTCGCAAAACGACGCCGTGCGCTTTCGCGCCCTGGCCTTGGGTGCTGTAGTCGTGCAACCCCGCCCGGACCAGCAGCTTGCGCAACGGCTCCACGGCATCGATCGTCGACTTGTGCAGCATGGTGAACGTCAGCGATATGACGACGCACGGGCCGAGCAGCCCCTCGACCTGCTCAACTCGACGCAAGTACTCGGCGTCGGACGGCGACCTCATGGCGCGGAGGCTAGCCGATAGCGCTCAGCGCTTCCGGCAGGCGCGAAGACCGGCGCGCCTGAAGCCCGAGCGCAGTGGTCTCGTGGGACGTGCCGGCCATGTCTCTGGGGCAGCCCTGCACGATCCCTGAGCACCTCGAGTTGTCGAGCATTGACCGCGCCTACCGCCATGCGGGCATCAGCGCAAACCCCAGACGCCACTCCCGATACCTCTCGCCGAGTAGAAGAGGTCCTCCGTGCCTCCCTTGAATTTGTCGGAATCCGAGGAGTGACGCTCCAGCGTGCCCCTCACGGTGGCCTGCCACTGGCCCTGCAAAGGGTCGCGGATCCGGGTGACCTCCATATAAATCTCGCCGAGCGATCCCTCCCCGCCTAACGCTCTGAGCGCCTTCACAAGGTCGTCTTTCCAAGGATTCATAACGGCAACCTACTCATGTCCGGCTCCACTGAAGCTCCCGCTGGTTTGACGGCGCGCGGGTGCGGGCTTCGGGGGTCGCGCATTCGCCGGTGACCCGGCACGATCGTCGGCCAACGAACCGCACGGCTCCCAGCGCCGCCGGCGTGCTCTTGTTCCGGCCCAGACAGTTAGAGCCGCTTGGATTGGGAGGCTGCGCCGGTCCTCGAGCGCCGATGTGGTGGCCTCCCATCTGGTTTCAATCAGTGGGAAAGTTGTCCCGAAGCAGGGCCGAAAGCTCCGCCGCAATTGTCGCGTCGATCTGGATCGTTTGGCTCACCTTCTTCTCCGAGCGGCGTTGGTCCGACCCGTAGGTGCTCAACTGTAAAATTCGGTCGCCGTTGGCATCCGTCAGTAGCTGCCAGCCGCATTCAACCTCCGTAGGGTGCGGCCGGCTTGTGCGAACATCCCTGAACAAGGAGCGAATCCGAGCCATTCTCCCACTATCCCTTCGTGTCCCGTTCTCGACCGCCGCCGCCCGCACCACCGAACGACGCAAGCAAGGCCGACAGTACATCTTCATTCGCCGTCGGAGACGGCTCACTCTGGCTTAGCCTGTAGATACGGGCGCACGTTGGCTCGGCCTGCGCAGCTTCCCGCTGTGGTTCGCGTGGCCATTCATAGCTACCGATGTCGGGCACGTGCCCCCTATCCCCGCGGCAGGATACGCAAAGCGGGACGCGCCTTAGAGTCGTAGCGTTCACGCTCGCAGGCGTGAGTGCTACGGATATCCTGGCCCGGTGAACGCGATGGCCGCCGACCAACCCGAAGACTGTCCGCGCGAATGGGTCCTCGAGCACGGGCGCACATGGGCCGGTTTCCTCTTCGAGCTCATCCAGAACGCCTACGACGGGCACCCTCCAGAGGCGCGTGACGGCCGGCGCGGCCGGGTCTCCCCTGGACGGCACTGGGGCGGACCGGTTGCCGGGCGACTCCTTCATCGTAGGTAACCGTCGCGCCCCTTGACCTAACAAAGGTGGGGACAAGAGGCGGCGACCTAGTTCCAGAATGACGCCGACGCCACAGTCAGGTTGGAACGCAGCGCGGACACGAGAGTTCCTGATCTAGGACCGATGCCCTTTAGAGATTCACTTGGCCGAAGGAGGCGAACTCATGAGTCGGAGCTCCAAGCCCGGTTTGTTAACCACGCGAGCAGACGCGGCCCATTCGTCACCCGCGCGACGCAGAGGCGCGATGCCTTCCTGAATCAGGCTGACGAAGTCGCGGGGCGTCCGTGATTCACGCTCAACCACTCAGGCGCCGATGCAGTGCCGCGCGTCCGAAGCGCGGTAGAGGGGGCTGCACTTGACCGCGCTCGCTTGATCTCCGTGCTGCTCACCGATATTGCCTACCGTGACCTTCCCGAGGACGCTGCTCTACCTCCTCAACTTATCTGGGTCGCGTCCAACGAGCCGAGCCCGTCGAGTGGGGAGTCAGATCGACCTTTCGCTGCGGCCTGTCGGGTGTCGGATTGGCGGACCGCGCCTCCGTCCAACTGGGGCACTGGGCCTGTCGGATAGGCGCGTGTAGCGCGAGCGCCTTGGCGATCAGCGCTACCGCCAACATCACCTGATCGAACTCGTCATGCGCAGCTCATAGAAGGGAGTACCGCGCATGAAGCGCCCAGAGTAGTCGAGTGACGAGTAAAGGCAGTGATGGGTTGGCAGCGCCGTGATCTTGGCCGCGACGGCCGGGTCGGTGCCCTGCAAGCCCAACATTGCCAGCTGCGTGGATGTCACGTTTGGCACCGAATGCACGAACCAACTCCGGAGCGCCTGAGAATAGTCGATATGGCTGGATTTGAAATGGCTCAAGTACTGCGACGACAAGATCACTCCGGCCCCAAACTCCCTGCCCTGGAGGAGCAAGGATTCAAGGGCGTCAAATTTGTAACTCATGATGTTTGTGGCCTCGTCGACGAGAAGAAACGAGTTCAGGCGGCGCAGCTGTGGCTTCTGACCTTGGTATGGCCACTTTTCGAGTTTGACGACATACTCGTAATAGAGGTTCAAAAACAGCGCCACCAGTGCGTTCTTACTCGCCTGATCTGCGCCAAGTTCAAGGAGATCGAGGACGACGACTCCGTCGGCCATCAACTCACTAAACTTCCTGATCTGCGAGCGGTCATCGGAGAAGACCTCGCCCATCACCCAGCCCTCGAGCACCCCAACGACCGAGTCTGAGTCCGAGTGGTTTTCGGCATAGTCCTCAAGGACCTCAGCGATGGTGGGAGCCACGCCGTGGCGCTTAAATCGCTCGACCACGACCTTGCGCAGTGCGTTCTGCTGCTTGGGCCCAATATTGAATATCTGACCGAGGACATCGTTGAAGCTTCCCGCCCTCCGTACCGCGGCCATGGGTGAGTACGGACCGTCGAGGTCGAAGTAGTTGACGGGAATGTCGTGCGGCTTCAGGACGCGACCCCCAACGGCCTCGAGGAAGTCAGGTCCAGTGAAGTCGCCCTTGTAGTCGAGGATGAGCACGCTGACCGGCGAGGGCTGGCGCTCAGCACTCACGCGTCGTAGTTGCGTAACGAGGGTCTTCAACAACTGAGTCTTGCCCGTGCCCAAGTTGCCCACGACGCCGACGTTGAGTTGAGTCAAGGCCGTGTTCGCGGGCCAGAACTCTGCCTCGGCAGTACCGACCGAGTCAGTCAACGTGCCCACGCCAAAGCGGACGCCGGGAAACGAAACGTCTTCCTGCGTCGAGGCTTGGCCAGCAGACGTCTCTGGCGGCTCCTCGGTTCGTGCTTCAGCGCCCACCGCCTCGTCGTGCGGGGCCATCTCGACCTCCAACGATCGCCCGAAGTAGACGTCGGCGGGCGCGGCTGGTGCGACGTCAACTGGCCCAGCTTCGCTGTCAGAACCGTCAACGATGTGAAGCGGATTCACCTCGGGATCCGGCACAGCAGTGACGCCGGTTGCCGCGGCACTCAGGGTCCCCTCACCGTACTCAGGGACCCGCTCCTGGCCGGGGTGCGTCGCCCAGATGAGCCCATCAACGAGCACCGACCGGTCTACCGAACTCTCGAGCCAGCCCATCGCCAGGGATGGATCGGCGACCACCTGTAGGTGCTCGAATCCGTCCAAACGTAGGCGCTCGATTCGCGCAGCGTTGCTCGATCGCTTGAAGAAGCAGAGCACAGGCCTCCCGACCCGGACCGAAAGCTCCCCTGAGGAGGCGCGGCGTAGCAAGTCGGCGGCCTCTTCAGGTGCCCCATCCGTGCTTGCACTCAGGCGTACCCCTACTTCGAGCAACGCCCCGAAGGCCGCGTTCCAGAGCGAGGGCCCGTCCTGTCCTTCGGCCGCCTCTTCCAGACGCTGCAACTGGGCCATGCTGTTGCCCAACTGACCGAGCCCGTCCCGCAAATCACCATGTGTGGCGTGCGGCAGCGGCCCCGGCTTGTAATACTTGATCTCTACCGGACTGAGCACGACTTCACTGGGAGTGATCCGCACGAGGAGAAGGTCGGCACGACGCGAGTCGTCCTGGGCCTTGTCATTCATCGCAAGTGCGGTCAGGTACTCCGCGCAGGCGTCCATCGGCAACACAAGGTGCAGGTCAGAAGCCGTGGACAGTTGCTCGAGCAGGCGCAGAGCCACGTAGAAGCCCATAGCCCCAGAGGCGTGGGATCCACCGATGGCGATTAGCGAGGCGAGGCCCACCCCGCGCGCGCCTAAGGTACCGAGCACATCCTTCGGGTGGACGCGGATGTCCTCATGCCAGTCAGCGAGAAGTCCGTCGAGTTGGTAGCGCAACGAAGTCGGCATTCGGGCAACGGACAGATAGGGCCTACTCTCCAAAACAGTCTCTCCGATGCCCGTGCCAAGCATTGGCGGGCACCACTCCCACAACGCCAACTCACTAGGACTCTGTCCGACCATTCGGGCCATGGCTGCGGGGTTGAGGGACGAGTCACCCATGACGGTCCAGTCCGAGGCGCTCGACCCCATTGCCGACGGGAAGGCTGACTTAACGACCAGCCCGGACGAACCAGTTGGCGTCTCGATTGCCTGCAAGGCAGCCTCGAACGGCCCTCGCGGCTTACCAGCCAGAAGCAAACGCGACTCGACGAGGGCTGGATTGTGTGGGTCTACCGGGCCTGGGGTCTCAATACGCCGATAGGGAATCGCCGCAATCGCACCAGACGCAGCCCCCGGGGGGGCTTGCTCGGTACGGACCATCTGGCCTGCGTCCTGAACAACACGAATGTTCGCATCCGGCTGGATGCCATTGTCTTCGTATCGCTGCCAGGTGATGGCGATTCCGGAGGCGGCCAGCCTCTGGACGCCTTCGACCGGCACCGATCCCCCGCGGCGCTTTGAGTCATGGATTCGAAGACCCGCAAGTTGACCGCGACCGTCCTTCAGCCACTGCGACACCTCGTCCAGGATCGCGTTGTCGATTTCGTCTAGCCGAGGTCCATCCGAGGCCATCGTCAAGTCGATCGACAGGGTAGATACGTGCGCGTTGGCGCGCTGGAAGTCGCGCAGGGCTTTGCGAACGGCGGACCCGTTCAGTCCGCTCATAGTCGTCACCGGGGCCCTCGTTCCTCCGGCCCACTGAGGCATCTGGAGCACGTTTAGGTCGCTCGACGCGCGCACCATCGTGGCCCAACCCACGAAGAGTTGTTCATGCCCATTCCCCGCCGGCACCGCAAGCATCGCCGCACCTGGCGTCTCTGCTGGTCCGGCAGCTGGGAAATTCCACCCCTCGATCACGCCAGCAAAGCGCCTACGGAGCCCCCAGTTCCCCTCGGCCTCCACTCCGTTGGAGACTGCCGACAACCAGGCCAGACGGATGGGATGCCAGGGAGATAGAAGGACAGCTCGCGGCGCGCCCGGCTTCCACACCGAAACCGTGAACGGATAGGCAGCCCAGAAGGCATCCATTCCGGACGACTGGGAACGTGCCCTCTCCTGCAACGCCGCATAGGTTTCGAGGTAATCCACGAGCGGTTGGCTGTTCCACAGGCTTTCGTAGTTGATCAAGGACGGCCACGGCGCGCCGACTCGGCCGTGACCCCGCGCACGAGTGGGCAGCTTCAGGGCTTCGAAAGCGGTGCGAAATGCTTCTGCCTCTGGAGACTGGAGGAGCTCGTCAGAAACGGGCGGCGCGATGAGTCCTGCCCATCCTTGCGGCGAGTCGAGTCCATTTTCCGTGCGCGCCCATGGCACTGGCGCCTGAGCGAGGCCGGGAGGGGAGTCCGGCTTCTCACTGAGGACGTAATGACCGAGCCCCTGTCGCCACAACCCCGACACAAGCAGTTCAGCAAGGTCTTGTTCAATGACGCCACGCACCTCGTGCGCACTTAACTTCGGCTCGCCCTCGCTGTACGTTTCCGCGTCGTCTAATAGGGCTATCAGAGGCGACCACCGAGCTGATCGCGCATCTTGCTTGCGCTGGGCATCAACGAAGCGATCCCCCATTTCGACACGAAAACCTTGGGTGCCTGTTTGTAGCTCATAGCGCCATGGCAGCGTTGCGGACGCAGGCCAGTCCTCGTCGTCGAAGGTGGGCGGCTCAGCAGCGCCGACATTGGCGAGGAGCACGTCGTTCAGCTTCTGCCCCGTCAACTGGACATCTAGTCCAAGCTCCTCCCCATCAAGGACCTCCGCAGTAACTGGCCCTCGCGCATCTGCACGGATAGCAAAGGTGGGAAGCGTCGGGTGCGTCAGCAAGACAGAGGCAGTCGCCTTTGGGGCCACGACGCCCTCGAGCACGTCTCCCGGCGGCACGTTGAGCGCCAGGCGAACCACTCGCGGTCTGAAGTTCTGAGCCGCTGCAGCGCCGCCGGACATCGCGAAGCGGCCCCTCAGGACGATGGCGCCATCCTCGAGGCCAGCCGACCCCGAGAACGTGAATCTGGTCGGGGAAACGGTTGCCATGACGCCCGAACCCGTCGGCGCACGGAGGGCACCAACGACGGGGAGCACGAGGACAATCTCCTCGGATTGCAAGATCCCATTCACGATCTCGGTCCTTGCAGCATTCACCCCCTTAGACCAGCCCAAGTCGACGCCCCGTTCGTCGAGCAAGACTAGTTCGTGCTGCGATGTTCCTGCCGGAGCCGCAAACAACTTCTCCGGCACCTGCGCGACCGCGTCAGCGAGGGTGGGCGACTCGGCTAAGAACTTGGCCCAGGCCAACGCCCGCGAATCATTGCCGTGAAACTTGTCATCGAGACCGTCGAACGAAGCGCCTTCCCAATCTGCCGCCAAATCCGCTCTCGCTGCCACCAAGAGCTTGGCACTCCCGGAAGCATCATCGGCACTGCCCCACGGCCCGGAGAGACCAGAAGCGACCAATACGCCGGCCGTCTCGGCAACCTTCCCACCGGCGCCTTGAACAAACGGGAGCCCAAAGGCCGCCCGGACCGCTCGCGGAAAGACCTCTTCTGGCATGGCTTGCGGGGGAACTTTTTGAACGCGCTCAGCGAGGACCCGGACAGCCACGGAGACGTGAAGCCACCATGCAGTGTTCCACTGCATGCCCCCAGAACCTAGTTCGAGGTGCAACGCCCGCGACACCTCCAATGCCTGAACAATATGGGCTTCGAGGACATCGCCTCCTGACCCCTGATGGATCACTTCGACCAGTTCGCGAGCCACCTGCCGCAAGGTCACCGTCTCGTGTGCGGCGTCGGGCCAGGACGCGTCGAGCAGAGGGCGGAAGACCTCGTTTGAAGCGTGCCCCAACGCATGACCACGCACGACGAGCAATCGCGGCCCCTCGCGATAGGCGGTCGCCTGTGCCGAGGAGATCCGTGGGACCGCGACGGGGGGTTCGGAATCGAGCACGAGGTGCGAGTAGCCGCCAGCAACATCTGGACGCGCCCCGTTCGCGGCCTGAACTAATGACGCGACCTCTGCCCATGGGAGGTCGTGCGGTACGACGGCAACCCGCGGGTTTTCGTGGTGCGAGAGCAACGTCCCCAGCGCGCGGGACAGAGCGTGGTCGGTGCGTGAGCTCATATCGACTATCTGTTCCTCAACTCAGAAAGGACTGCGGATGACAACGGCCTCATCGGCGTCAGCGTTGCCCCGGGCCAGACCTGCCCGCTCCAAGAGCGCGACGAGCTCCTGCAACTCGGGTCGAAGCCCGAGCCTGTGCAACTGGCGCCGAAGCACTGACACCGTCGTCTCTGCCCCAGGCCGGCCACAGGCCAACGCCACCATCAAGGCTGTCCATTCAGTGCCCGGATCAACGACCGCGTACCGAGAGCCACGGTTATGGAGGAGGCCATAGAAGTCCACTCCTCTGTCACCGGTGCCGCGGGTCGAGAGCCCGTATCTCACGGCCTCCCAGACGAGCGTCTTCTTCTCGCTGCGAAGTGCCCCTCGGAGACCTCGTCGATAGCCTTCTTCTTTCGCCTTCCAGAAGAACTCATCGAGCGATAGCAGATCCCCCTTGGCTCCTCCCGGTTGGACATGTGACCGGATTGCTGCGCCTCGATGGACGCGGCGCCTCAGCGGAGACACCACGTCACGGATCGGCACGGACTCCGCCGCGCGTCGCCATGGCACGAGTTCGCCCATGTCAGATGCAAGCTCGGCGTATGTCATGGGCCCATCGGCGCCCATGTCGAGCGCAGACATGGCAAGCCGTTCGAGCCAAGCCGCCTCCCATAAGTACGCGCATGCGACGGCTGTGCGTATAACAGTGCTGGCCCAGTCCACCCAAACGCGCGGGGGGAGTTGCTGGGACCATTCATTTGACGTGAGCAATGACCACGCATCACGGAACCAAGCGAATGGTGTGTCATCACCGAGGAGCCGCGCCCACTCTTGCGCCTCGTTGCGGCGGTCGTCGGATAGCGGGACGAGGTCGTCGAGCAAGAGCTCGCTGCCATCCGCCATAGCACTCGGATCGAAGAGCGGCGTGACCAACGTTGACTTCACAGCGCGGTCGATTGACCGAAGCACAGGACTTTCCGCCTGACGAACCTCCATCGCCTCTCGCCAGCGAGATGCCACGCCTCTCTCGTCACCACCGCCAATGGCGAAAATCGCCTCCAATATGCCGGCCAGTGGTGGAGGACCTGCCTTGCGGAGAGCGCCGTACGGGTTCTGAAGGAGGGCCGAATGACAGGTGAGTGGAACGGCTGATCGGCTTAAAGACTTCTCTGGAGCGACCCCAAGCATCGCGTCCGCGACTGCTTCACCCAACCTCGCCGAGCGGCTCGAAAGTCCATAGTCCGCAAGTGACGCCGCCCACGGTTCCGCCAGAGCGCCTGACGGATAGGTGCGCACCAACGCAACGTTGCGCGGCTCCTTCTCTGGAGGCGTCTCGTCCTTAAAGACGACACCGACGACCTTGCTGGCGGCCCCGGCGCCCACGCGCTGCGGCGACTTTGCCGTCGGCGGCAAGAGTGCCTTCTTGTGCCGCTCCGCAACGAGGGACCACGCGAGCGCCGAGTGGTAGACCTCAGGGCTCGAAACGTATTCCGGGCGAGGAAGCGGGGGAGCGATACCCAGATTCATCACGCCTTCTCACCATGCATGGTTGGTCTCCACATTCACGACATCGTCTCTGTCCACGACCGCGTATCCCTGCCCACTGTCGTGACGGAGCAGCGTTGCACGGAACCGCTCCAGCCTCGGAAGCGTGGCCACGGCGTGCTGGGATACACCCGGCCCGCCGCCCACGCAGGCCATGGCCTCACGTAGGAGCGCGAAGTCGAAATCGATCTCCGCAGAAACCTCGCCGAGGTCGAGTCGCACGTACAGCTGGTCACCCCGACGAACCTTCTGCAGGATGTGCTGAGTGTTGACCTGGCGTACGAATTGCGGCGTATCTGATGACGACAGGAGCGGCACGGCCCGCGGTTGCAGTGCGGGAAGCAACATGCTGGCCCCCGGGCGCCGCGCTGGGAAGAACAACGTACGGATCGCTTGGCCGGTGGGCTCCTGCCAGAACTTGTGTGCGGACCGCCACTCGCTGGCCCAAAGTTCGAGCTCAGCTCGGAAGGCGCATTGCCCGATCGACAGGGCGTGCATGCGAAGAAGGTACGCACCGTACCAAGCCTCTTCGACTCGCCGATCAGTCGAGCTCAGTCCCTTCACGTGCTCGACGAACGCCTCATCGAGCACCTCATCGAACGCCATGCTTATCGGCACGGGTGCCTCTGAAGCTTCGAATATGGATCGGAGCGTCGCGAGCGGACCGACGTCGGGATCGCGGAATGCCATTGCCTCATGTACCGACCGTGCCCACGACGGATCGGCGTCGCGCACCGGGTCGATGAGGGTGGTCAGTCTTAATACGGGATGCTCATCCGGAGTCGCTGGTCGACGTCCGCTTTCCGAGATGCCCATGAGTGCCTGATGCGTGCGCAGATACGCCAGGCGGCGAAGATCAAGATACGACGACGGATCAGGAGTCGCGAGGAGCTCCTTCGCTTGCTCCCTCGTCATCGCCTCGGGGATATCGCCTATCACCGCGCGTACGTATGCACCCCAAAGCTCTCGGTACGTCATCTTCCGACCGGCGGCGAGTTCGCCTGCCCTGAGCCAGACCCCAAGGCCGGCCCTTTGCCGAGGATCCAACAGACCCTCCACGTTGGCGCGGATAGGGTGCCAGTCGGGGAGTTCACGTGCCCAAGGAAGCACGCGCCCGACGAACTGGGTCAACACCTCGCCCCCGAGAGTGCTCTCCTGCACCTCACGTCTCTGCGCAAGTGCTGCGATCGTATGGCCGCTGGAAACTCCTTGTTGAGCAGCCCCACCGAGCGAAACAGTCGGCCGCTGCTCGAGAAGCGAGCACGCGTCCATAAGGACGACGAAGCAGCGCACCGCAGGTAACTCGTCCTGCGCGTCCCAGTTGCACACCGACACCGAACTCACGTACCCGTCAGGGTTGGTGCCCGTGGACTGGTCATGGGCCCACTTCACGAGGTCCCGCGCGCGCGTCTCAGCCAAGCTCCCGTCGCCACCTCCATGGAGCGTGCGATCGTCCAAGCGACCCCGGTTAACTGCCAGCAGCACGGACGACCGATCAGCGAAAGCGTTTACGAGGTCTCTAATGAGCTCGCCATCTGCGCTCTCCTTGCCTGCAGCCGGGATGGAAGCGTCGTTGACGACCACCAGCTCGTGCCCGCCAGGATAGCGATAGCGATAGCGGCGCTGCGCGACTCCGTGACTGGTCGCGCCGACCTCCTCCAAGCCGTGCTTCGCTTTGCGAAGGAGTTCTGACTTCCCATTTCCCGGGCCGCCAATCAAAAGGACGATGTCGAGCTCGTCCGGACTGGGTCCTAGGGATAGGTGCGCGTCTCGCACAAGGGCGAGCACCTCGTCGCCGCCCGGAGCGCTGGCCCCCTTTGGCCAGGCTCGAGACTCGCGCGTATGCATAGAGACCGCGGCGGAGAGGCCTCCGCACGCTCGTTCCCACAAGCTTTCGAACGACAGGACGTCCGACTGCGCTTTGGTATCGACGGAGCCTCTCATGTCGGGGCTACTAGCCGACACCGCCTCTACCGGTCGCTCATCCCCGAAATGGGACGTAGCCCCGCTGTCCGACGCCTGCGAGGCACCGGCGACAAACTCGCGCGGGGCAGAGCCGCGAACGCCCTGCGTCCGCTGCGGGAGATCCCACAACTGAGGGAAGTGTTCGTCGATGGCCTGTCTACCCATCGAGACCATGAGACCTTGATAATTGAACCTTGGGAGGTACCCCTGGACCCAGTCAAGGCCAAGGTCATCCAAGACGGCCGATACGTTTGCGAACTTGAATTCGACCGAGGACTTGGATCTACCTGTGCGCTCTTGCACCTCCCGGTTGTAGTCGACCTTGCGGTACGGCCGTCCATCCAGTTCATCCTGCAGCATGTGCAGGTACGCCCTGAACAGATGCTTCAGCTCGTCTTCGCCCCATCCGAGTGCCACTCGCGACATCCTGCCAGGGAGATCGATGTCGTCGGCGGAATCGGGTGACTCGGCAAAGACTCTGATCACAGATGAGGGGGAAGGCGCCGACGGCTCTCAGGTAGCCGCGTAGGCATCGAGGTCTCAGAGGGACGGATTTGACGTCGTCTACCTCGCTTGGCCTTGACTTGCCGACATTCACCCCGCCCGGCCAGGTCGGACTCGTGGTCACCGGCCAGCGAATCGAGCCTGACTCGGCAGTGCTGGCTTGTCGCATACTCGAGGCTGATCAGTGGTGCAGACGATGTGTGCGAGACGACGTCTCGGGCCACCGTCATTCGCTCGGTTGCCCACGAGCCCTTGCCGTGGCGCCCAACCACAGTCGCGTTGACGGTCCGCGGTTAGCTGTGACGCCCAGTCACGTTGGGCCAAGGGCACCAGCACGGAAGCCCCTCCGCTCCTGAGCATTGCCGTGAAGCTCGTTCACGAAGACGGCGGTGAAACCTGCCTGCTCCAGACCCAGACCCGCAGCCCGCGAACAGGTCGACCACGTTCAACACCACATACTCGCCCTCCGATCCGATGCGCCCCGTCCGCGCCGTCGGGAAGACGGCGTCAGCAGGCGACAGTCGTCCAGGACCTTCGTGGCACCATGGGGCGATGGGGAAGGAACCCCCGCGTCAACGCCCCGCCGATCCGGAGATCTCGGCCAAGTTCAGCACGTTCCCCCGACACGGGACCAAGCCTGAAATGGACCTCAGGCGTGCCCTGCACGCGACAGGGATGCGCTTCCGTGTGCAAGTCCCAGTTCCAGGCAACCGAAGGCGGCGCATCGACGTGGCCTTCACCAAGGCCAAGATTGCGGTATTCGTCGACGGCTGCTTCTGGCACGGGTGTCCCGACCATGGCCCGCGTCCTCGGCGGAACGCTGAGTGGTGGGAATGGAAGATCTCTACGAATCAGGCTAGAGACGCAGACACAGACCTCCTCCTCTCCGAGCAAGGCTGGCATGTTGTTCGCGTGTGGGAGCACGAAGCCCCAAGCGATGTAGTCCGCATGATCGACTCCGTGTGGCGCAGCAGGAGTGGGCGTGACGGCGATTCGCAAGGATCAGCATTGGACCAGAGCAATGGATAAAACTCTTTGAGGGAAGCAATCTATGTGTCGGACGGCACACCCGCCTGCCGCCGAGAACTGAACCTGCCTCCGTATCGACGGCCGAAACTCACCCTCTCCGCCAACCTGGCCTCACCCGTTGTGGCCCAAGTCCCGGTACTGCGGGAGGTCGTCGGCCCAGGTCCGGGGCCGGTGTTAGGGGCCATCCGGGAGCGGGGCAGGACCTCGTTTCCGAGGTAGCGGCGGTCTCCGCCCCCTCCTCGGCCGGCTCGGCCAAGTCGGCTCCGACGAGGCGGACGGTGGCTCGCCCGAGCACCGAAGCCGCGGGGAAGGGTGCCGAGCAGACTGTCAATCGCGTTCATGGTGCTCTGACCACCTGAGGTCAGCCCCGAGTGGCGCCCCCGCCCTCACCTGAGCCACAAGCGATCTCTGTCCCAGGTGACGGCATGCGGGTCGGTGATCTCGCCGATGAACTGGCCGCCGGTCTCGTTGCGGAAGGCCATGAACTTGGTCTCGCCCCTGTCGCGGTCGGTGATGAACTTGCCGACGTAGAGCGACGGGTCGTCGATGCGTCGGGCGCCGGCGATGTCGTACGGCCCGAGCGGCGACTCCGCCGCGGCGATCCACACGCCACCTTCGGTCCCCGTCGCCTTGAGCCGGTCCGAGGCGTCCCCCGCCAGGCAGTTGAAGAGCAGCACCTGCCGCCCGCCCACGACGAACGGCTGCAGCACCTCGAGCTGCCCGAACCCCTGCCCGGGCGCGGACAGCGGCGGCCGCAGCTCCCAGTTCTCCAGTTCGGCCGACCACGCGTGCCCCACCACTCCGCGGTCCACGCGGTCCGAGGGATCGGAGGCAGGCCCAGCCACCGAGCGCGCCGTGATGAGCATGTGCCACCCGTCCCCGTCGGGATCGGCAAACACCCACGGGTCGCGGAACGCCTCGTCGTGCCAGTTCCCCTCGGGCGCCGGCGCCCACTTCTCGTAGATCTCGCCATCAGCGGCAAGCACCGGCCCCGGTGCCTTGTCCCAGACCATCAGGTCGGAGGACGTCGCGTACCCGATCGACTGCACGTTCGCCCCGAACGAGTTCAGCGAGGCCCCCGTGTAGAACATGAACCACCGCCCGTCCGGGTGCCGCACCACCGATCCGGTCCACGTGGCGCAGTCGTCGAACGCCGGCGCGTCCGACCGCACGAGTGCATCGACGACCCGCTCCCAGTGAACGAGATCCGTAGACACCGCGTGCCCGATCGACGCCCGGTAGTGCCGCGCGTGCGGATCCTTGAGCGCACGCGACGCGTAGAGGAAGAACAGGTGGTACTGCTCGCCGTCGTCGACGGTCCAGAAGTCCCACACCCAGGCCTCGGGCAGACGGAACACGAATCTCAGCCTTTCACGCCGGAGCTGGCGATGGAGTTGATGAAGGCCCGCTGGAAGGCCACGAACAGGACGAGCACCGGCGCGGTGATCATCGTCGCGTAGGCCATGATCTGCCCCCACGAGGTGTTGAGCTGCTTGAAGTAGTCGATCCCCACCATGACCGGCCGCAGCTCCTCCGACTGCACCGCCATGAGCGGCCACAGGTACTGGTTCCACGTCGGCAGGAAGGTGAGGATCGCGACCGTCGCGACGGCCGGCCCCGACAGCGGCATGACGATGCTGCGGTAGATGCGGAACCACCCCGCCCCGTCCACGCGCGCCGCCTCGTCGAGCTCCTTCGGGATGCTGTCGAAGAACTGGTAGAAGAGGAAGATCGAGAAGGCGTTCGCCACGAACGGCACGATCTGCACCTGGTACGTGTCGAGCCAGCCTTCGCTGATCCCGTCGGGCCCGAGGAACGGCAGCTTGTTCGACCACCACAGCAGCGGCAGCGCCAGCGTCTCGAACGGCACGATGAGCGTCGCGAGGATGACCCCGAGCACGATCCCGCTGCCCTTGAAGGTGATTCGCGACAGCGCGAACGCCGCCATCGAGTTGACGACGACCCCGGCCACCACGGTGACCACCGAGATGACGACGGAGTTCGTGAGGAACGTCGCGAACGGCACGCGTCCGAACACGCCCGTGTAGTTGTCGAGCGACAGGTCACCCACCGGCAGGAACGCCTTGATCCCGCCGAGATCGCCGAAGATCTGCAGGTCGGGCTTGAAGCTCGACACGACCATGAACAGCAGCGGCAGCCCGAACACGAGGCACAGCGCCACCCGCAGGAGCACGCCGAGCGCCACACGCGTCCGGCCCCCTCGAGCGTCGGGGCGCCCTGCCGAGCCGCGCCGCTTGCCGGACTCGTGGGCACCCGTGGGTGCGGTGGCACCCGTGGGTGCGGTGGTGGCGGTCATCGCGTGGCCTCCTTGTCACGGGTGAGGAATCGCTGGACGAGGGTCACGAGCAGCACGAGGACGAAGAACACGAGCGAGATCGCCGACGCGTACCCCGTCTGCTGCTGCTGGAACCCGGTGCGCACGGCCATGAGCACGACCGTCGACGTCGAGTCGAGCGGCCCGCCCTGGGTCATGATGTTGACCTGCGTGAACAGGGCGAACGCCGAGATGGTGATGGTGATGAGGATGAACGTGCGGGTGTTGCGCAGCCCCGGCCACGTGACGTAGCGGAACTTCTCCCACCGCCCCGCGCCGTCGAGCTCGGCCGCCTCGTACAGCTCGCCCGGGATCGTCTGCAGGCCGGCGAGCCAGATGACCATGTGGAAGCCCATCGCCTGCCACGCCGACATGAGGATGATCGCGAGCAGCGCCGTCTTCGGGTCGCCGAGCCAGTCGGGGCCCTGGATGCCGAACTTCGCGAGCACCTGGTTGATGAGCCCGTTCGGCTGGTACATGAACAGCCACAGCATCGACACGACGACCATCGAGGTCACCACGGGCAGGAAGTACACGGTGCGGAAGAAGTTCGTGCCGCGCATCTTCACGTTGACGAGCAGCGCCAGTCCCAGCGCGCACGCCGACTGCACCGGCACGATGACCGCCGCGAAGACGATCGTGTTGCGCAGCGAGGCCCAGAACGTGTCGTCGGAGAAGAGCCGCACGAAGTTGTCGGCGCCGATGAACTCGGCCGGCCGCGGCGAGATGAGGCGCGCATTGGTGAACGCGAGCCCGAACGTCAGCCCGATCGGGATGAGCAGGAACGTGACGAGCAGGACGGCGGCCGGCAGCAGCATGAGCAGCGCCACCGTCGTCGAGGAGCGGGATCCCTTGATGTGCTTGGTCTTCCCGCCGGACGCGTCCGCCTGCTTCGCGGCCCGGCGCCCCGACGCTGTGGCCGGCGACGACGAGGCACCCGGGGTGGAGGTGATGGTCGACATGTCAGGCACTCACTGGAAGTAGCCGTTGGACTTCTGGTTGGCGTCGATGTCCTTGACCGCCTGGTCGAGCGCGGTCTGCGGGTCGGCGCCGTTGAGGATGTCCTGCGCGGTCTTCGTGAACTCCGTTGCGATGAAGGGGTATCCAGGCGTCACGGGGCGCAGCACGGCGAACTTCTTCGAGTACTCGCGGAACACCTGGTTCTCGCCGCCCGGGCCGTAGCCCTCGACCTGCGCGGCTGCGGCGTCGGTGGCCGGGATGTTGTTCGTGTCGCGAGCGACGCCCGCCACGTACTTGTCCTGCGCCGCGAACTTCATGTAGTCCTGCGCGCCGGCCGGGTCGGAGCAGTTCGTCGAGACGCCCCACTGCCACGACGCGCCACCGATCTTCGGACCCGTGCCGAGGTCCGGCGGTGGGAGGAAGAGCGTGTCCTTGCCGAAGGCCTTGCGGGTGTCGACCGCCGTCCACGTGCCGTTGTAGAGGATCGCGGACTTGCCGTTGATGAAGTCCTTGGCCGGGTCGGCGCCCGACTTGAGCGGCACGAGGCCATCGGTCACGAGGCCGCGGAACCACTTCGCCCACTCGACGGCCTTGGGGCCGTTGAGCGCCCCCTCCGCCGACTTGTAGTCGTTGCGGTTGACGAGGTCACCGCCGAAGCTCTGCAGCATCGGCGAGTACGCGTACGGCCACCACTCGCCCGTGAAGCTCGTCGCCATGTCGAGCGGGTACTGATACTTGCCCGAGGCCTTGAGCTTCTTCAGCGCGGCGTCGAACTCGTCCTTCGTCCACGGGGAGTCGACGGTGGGGATGCGGATGCCCGCGGCGTCGAGGATCGACTTGCGGGTGACCATGACGAGGGCGACGTCGTAGTAGCCGTAGGAGTACGTCTTGTTGTCGAACTTGCCGACAGTGCTCGGGAGGAACTTCGACAGCGTCGGGTCGAGGCCCTCGAGCGGCGCGAGGTAGCCCGCCCAGGCCCAGTTCGGCACGTTGGGGCCGTCGATGTCGAGGATGCACGGCAGCTTCTTGCTCGCCGCGGCGGCCACGACCGACTGGTTGTAGGAGTCCTGCGGGAACGCCTGGACCTTGACCTTGTACTTGCTCTGGCTGGCGTTGTAGTCGGTGACGATCTTCTGGATCGCGGCCAGCTCGGCCTTGTTGCCGGCATTGTGCGTCCACATCGTCAGCTCTCCCCCGGCGCCGCCCGAGGCGGCGCTGCTGCTGCCCTTGGCGCAGGCGGTGAGGGACAGCGGGAGGGCGGCGGCGAGGAGGCCGACGGCGAGGCGACGGCGGTGGGTCGAGGTGAGCGTCATTGGTTCCTCCGGGGGTCAGGTCAGCGGGCTGCTAAAACCTTTCAGCACGAGAAGGTAGAGCCTGGCCGGGTGGCCGCGCAAGGGTTTGCTAAATCCTTTTCACCAGCGAAGATGTGGACAGTGGCTCCGGATGCGTGGGGTAGGCTGACAACGCGGCGCCAGGGTGGCCCGTCCGTCGGCGATGCCGACGAGCCCCACGAAGACGAGCTCCACGAAGAGGTGAGGGTGAACAAGAGACCGACGCTCGCCGACGTCGCCGCGAGGGCCGGCCTGTCCAAGACCGCGGTGAGCCTCGTGCTCAACAACCGCCCCGGGTCACGCCTCTCCGACGACGCCGTCGCCCGCATTCACGAGGCCGCCCGCGAGCTCAGCTACCGCCCCAACCCGGCGGCCCGCTCGCTGCGCCTCGGCCGCACCGGCACCGTCGGCTTCATCTCCGACGAGGTGACGATCACCCGCTTCGCCTCGGCCATGATCCGCGGACTGCTCGACGTCGGCGACGAGCACGACCACGGCGTCCTCATCGCCGAGACCGGCGACCACCCCAAGCAGCTGGCCAAGGCGCTCGAGTCGATGATCGACCGACGCGTCGACGGCATCGTCTTCGGCGCCCTCACCGCCCGCCTGCTCGACCTGCCCGAGCTGCCCGACGACATGCGCGCCGTCACCGTCAACTGCGTCAGCCCCACCGTCGCGTCCGCGGTGCTGCCCGCCGAGGAGGAGGCCGGGTACGCCGTCACTCGACAGCTGCTCGACGCGGGCCACGGCGCCGGCATCGGCATCATCGGCAACGCCCCTCGCGCCTGCAGCGACCCGCGCATCTCGGTGACCATCGGCCGACGCTTCGCCGGCATCCACCGCGCCCTGCGGGAGTCCGGGGTCACCCCGGTCGCCGTCGCCGACGCCGAGTTCTGGGAGCCGTGGCACGGCTACGACGCCACGGCGGGCGTGCTCGCGTCGGGCGCGCCGATCACGGGGCTGGTCTGCCTCAACGACCGCGTCGCCCTCGGCGCCCAACAGGCTCTGCACGAGAAGGGACTTCGCGTGCCCGACGACGTCTCCATCGCGTCATTCGACGACGACGAGATCGCCTCCTACCTGCGGCCAGCGCTCACCACCGCTCGCCTGCCCTACGAGGAGATGGGCCGACAGGCCATGCAGCTCGTCCTCGCCGAGGACCCCGTGCCCGGCGAGCGCCTCGTCGAGATGCCCCTGCAGGTCCGCGGCTCCATCCGCACCCTCACCTGAGGCGTCGGCCCGGGCGGTTGCATCCTGCGCCACAAGCGTCCCCACGCCCGACGCGTCCCCCGCGCGAGACGCATCGGGCGTGGGGACGCTTGTCGGTTCCGTCCTCCGCGCGGGACGCGTCGCGGCTCAGTCCTCCACGCCTGACGCGTCGGCGTCGCGCCGGGGGCGGCCGCGCTTGGGGAGCGGGCCGGCGTGCTTGGGCATCCGGCCCGCCTCCGTGAGGGCCCGCCGCAGGATCAGCTCGGCCTGGGCGTTGACGCTGCGCAGCTCGTCGTTCGCCCACCGCATCAGCGCGTCGTGCACCGCCGGGTCGAGGCGCAGCAGGACCTGGCGACGCGTCACGTGTAGAGCGATCCGGCGTTGACGACCGGCGACGGCGGCTGGTCGCCGCAGAGCACGACGAGCAGGTTGCTCACCATCGAGGCCTTGCGCTCCTCGTCGAGCTCGACGACCTCGTGCTCCGCGAGCTGGGCCAGCGCCATCTCGACCATGCCGACAGCACCCTCGACGATCCGGCTGCGGGCTGCGACCACGGCGTTGGCCTGCTGGCGTCGGAGCATCGCCTGGGCGATCTCGGCCGCGTAGGCCAGGTGCGAGATGCGCACCTCGACGATCTCGACGCCGGCCACCGACACCCGCTCGGCCACCTCGGCCGCGAGCTGGCCGGCGACCACGTCGGTGGAGCCGCGCAACGACGTCCCCGTGCCCTCCGAGTCGTCGTACGGGTGGGTGGTCGCGACGTGGCGGAGGGCGGACTCGGCCTGCACGGTGACGAAGTTGCGGTAGTCGTCGACCGCGTACGTCGACCGCGCCGTGTCGGCCACCTGCCACACCACGATGGCGGCGATCTCGACCGGGTTGCCGTCGGCGTCGTTGACCTTGAGGCGGCTCGTCTCGAAGTTGCGGACGCGGATGCTGACCTGGCGGCGGATCGTCAGTGGCAGCACCCACCAGAACCCGGGGTTCGCGACGGTCCCGACGTAGCGGCCGAAGAACTGCACCACCTGCGTCTGGCCCGGCGGCACGACGACGAGCGCGCTGAGCACGAGGACCGCGACGAGGATCGGCAGCCAGAGCATGCCGGCGTCGTTGGTCGCGAGGTACCAGATCGCGACGGCGCAGAGCGCGACGACGATGACGCCGAACCAGCCGTTGAGGGCCAGGGCGGGGCGCTGGGTGATCTCGACGCGGGCCCCCTGGTGACCCACGGGACCTTGCGTGGACGGTGACGGCTGGGCGTTCATGACGCCTCCTCGGGCGCAGTAAAAATGATATCAAATAGATAGCACTTTTCCAACGGACGCGTAAGCCCCCGATGCCGCGCACCCTGACCGCTGGCGCCGAGCCAGCTTCCCGACGCCTCGCGTCCGACGGTTCAGCCCGACACTTCACATCCGAGACCCCTCCCGCCCTTTCCATCGAGTGAGCACCCAGCCCCACGCGCCACACCCATACCTGGCCCCGACGCGTCCGCCCGCCACCGCCCGCAAACCCTCGCCACCCCTCCCGCTCCATCGAGTGAGCACTCAGCCCCACGCGCCACACCCGCACCTGGCCCCGACGCGTCGGCCATCCGCCGCAACCAGCCAATCCCCCGGCACGCCCCTCCTCCCCTCCTTCATCGAGTGAGCACTCAGCCTCACGTGCCCCACCCGAAACCGGACGAGGACACGTTCTCGGATCCGATCCCGCCGACGTCGCCCGATGGTGTGCTCGAGCAGAGGGGAGTGTCGGTGGTCGAATGTATGTTCGAATCATGGCCCCGGACCCCACGACGCTCGAGCTCCTCAGGAGCCGGCTCACCGACCTCGAGGCGCGGCAGCGCGCCACGGGTGGTGTGGCCGAGCGTGCGTTCTGGGAACGCCTCACCAGTCGGCCCGGGTCGACATCGGCATCCGTGCCCGTGTCCGGGTCAGCGGCCGAATCCGCGTCAACGAGTCCGATCGCGGCTGCGTCGTCGGCCTCGGCCGGCGATTTCGTGTCGGGTCGTGGCCGTGCGCGGACGCGGCGTGAGGCGCCCCCGGCGCGGCCGGCCCCGAGCGGCGCGGGTCCGTGGGCAGGGCTGCAGCCGGAGTCGATCGCCTCGCTCGGCCCGGAGGGCTTGTCCTGGCTCGACGCAGCCGGCTACGACGAGATGGTCGACGACCCCGCGTGGATCGAGGCCACGGCTCGCCGCGGCGAGGAGCGGGCCGAGCGGGAGGCCCGACCCGGCGGTCGGGGCACCGCCGATCACCACGAGACGATCGCGACCGAGGCGCTCGTCGGTTTCGACCTGACCCCGCACGCCGAGGCCGACCTCACCGCGGCGGCCGAGCGGATCGCGCACCAGCGTCGCTCCCAGGAGGTCGCGCTCGTCGGCATCGTCTCCGAGCTCGTCTCACGTGGGGTCGAAGCACCGGACGGCCTGTCCCGCACCGACTGGCTGCGTCATCACGACCCGTCCCTGAGTGCCGGGCAGGCCGCGGCCTTCGTCACCGTCGGAACGGCTCTGGCCGACGCTCGATGGGCCCGGCTGCGTCTGCTCGTGCTCACGCAGCAGGTCAGCGTCGGCCAGGCCGCCCAGATCGTCGGCTTCGACGCGCGCACGCGACCGGTGGCCGACCCCGACGACCTCGCCATCGCGCTGGCCGACCTCACCGACCAGGCGCCCTCCCTGCGACCGGAAGAGCTCGCTCGCCTCGTGCGCCACCACTCCGAGCAGATCCGGCCGCCCCGCGACGAGGACCGCCTCGACCGTGGCCGCCGCGAAGCCCGCGGCCTGTGGTTCGCCCAGCCCGACACCGCCGGCATGGTCGGCCTGCGCGGCACGCTCGACCCCGAAGCCGCCGCGATCCTCAAGGCCGCGATCGACCCGCTCGCCGCTCCGTGCCCCGAGGTCGACGACCACGGCCGCACCATCGCTCCTGACCTGCGCACGCCTGCCCGCCGACGCCTCGACGGGCTGCTGACCATCGTCCAGCGCGGCGTCGCCGCTGCCGACGGCGTGCCGGCCACCGACAAGGCCAAGGTCGTCGTCCTCATCGACCTCGACACCCTCACCGCAGACCTCTCCAGCCAGGTGCGCGGCACCGGAACGACGCTCACGGGCGAGGTCCTGTCCCCGGGCGTGGTGCGCCGGATGGCGTGCGACGCCGAGATCATCCCCATGGTCCTCGGCACCGACAGCGAGCCGCTCGACGTCGGCCGCGGACGCCGCCTCTTCACGCGTGGCCAGCGTCTGGCCCTCATCGCCCGCGACCGGGGCTGCACCTACCCGGGCTGCACGGTTCCGGCCACCTGGTGCGATGCGCACCACGTCGTGCCCTGGCATCGCGGCGGGTCCACCTGCCTCGACAACGGCGCCCTGCTGTGCCAGCGCCACCACACCGTCGTGCACGAGCGCGACCTCGGCGCGACGGTCACGGCCCTCGGCGTCACCTGGCACACGTGAGGACCGCGCCCCGCACCCCGCCATCGCCGGCGGGGCGCTCGACGTGTCCGGCGTCAGTGGGGGTCGGGCGTCGGGCGTCGGGAGCGGGGGTCGGGGTCGGGCGTCACGAGCGGGGGTCAGGGTCGGGCATCGGGCACCGGGCATCGGGCATCGGGCATCGGGCGGCGGGCATCGGACGATCCGTCCGTTTGGCCCCGTCTTGCACCCAACCGGACGCCACTGGCTGACAGGATCGTGAACCATGACGACGACGGTGTGGCTCGTCCCCCACACGCACTGGGACCGCGAGTGGTACGAACCCTTCCAGCGGTTCCGGCTCCGACTCGTCGACCTCATGGACGACGTCGTCGACCGCGCCGCACGTGAGCCCGACTTCCGCTTCACCATGGACGGCCAGATGGCGGCAGTCGACGACTACCTCGAGGTCCGCCCCGAGCAGACCGACGCCGTGCGGGCGCTCGTCGCCAGCGGTCAGCTCGCGGTGGGGCCGTGGCGCGTGCTCATGGACGAGTTCCTCTGCTCCGGCGAGACGATGATCCGCAACCTCGAGATGGGCTGGGCCGACGCCGCGCGACTCGGGCCGGTCATGCCGATCGGCTACCTCCCCGACATGTTCGGCCACTGCGCGCAGATGCCCCAGATCCTGCGGCACGTCGGTATCGAGCAGGCCGTCGTCTACCGCGGAGTTCCGGCCGAGGTCGACCGGAACGAGTTCTGGTGGCGCTCGCCCGACGGCACCGGCATCCGCACCGAGTTCCTCGCCAACAGCTACGGCAACGTTGCCGACGTCTTCGGCGGAGGCGCTGCCCGCGAGCGCCTCGCCACCCGTCTCCGCACCCAGACGCACTGGTACGCCGACGACTTCCTCGCCATGTACGGCACCGACCACGCCGCTCCGCTGCCCTCGCTCATGACCGAGGTCGCCGACCTCGACGCCGACGACGCGGGCCCTCGCATCCGGGTGGCCACGCTGACCGAGTACCTCGCCGAGCCGCGCACGCCCTGCGACGACCTGCGCGTCGTCGACGGCGAGCTGCGAAGCCACGCCCGCGCCAACATCCTCCCAGGCGTGCTGTCGGTCCGGTGGCAGCTCAAGGAGGCGATGGCCCGCACCGAGCGGCTGCTGACCCGTTACGCCGAGCCCTTCGCCGCCCTCCACCTGCCGACGCTGCCCAACCACTACCTGTCGATGGCCTGGCGGCGCGTCATCGACTCCTCGTGCCACGACTCGGTCACCGGCTGCGGCGTCGACGAGACGGCAGTGCAGGTGCTGGCCCGCCTCCAGGAGGGCGAGCACGCCGCCCAGGCCGTGCGCGACCGCGCCCTGGTGTCGGCCGAGACCACGAGTCCGCGGGGTTCGGTCGTCCTCGCCAACCCGCTGGCCTCGACCCGCGACGACGTCATCGACCTCACCCTGCCGGTCCCGGAGCACTGGGCAGCGGTCGGCTTCGAGCTGCCCGACGGACGGGTGGTGCCGACCCAGGAGCTGTCGCGCCCGCCGGTCGAGCTGGCGCGCGAGTCGGTCGCGGCCGCGGACCTCCCCAGGCTGATGCACCGCGTTCACGACCGCGAGCTCTTCGGGCTCCAGCTGCTCCGCATCGACATCGACGCCGCGAGCCGCGTGCTCACGTTCCGGCTCGCCGACCACGGCGACCCCGACTTCGACGCCATCGCCGAGGAGGGTCGCCTTCGCCTAGCCGCCGATGCGTCCCCGGCCGGCGCGACGTGGGACGTCGTCACCGCCGACGAGCCCCGACGACGGATCGCTGCTGCCGTCCCGGCTCCGGCCCTCGGCTGGGCCGCAGTCCGCGTCACCGAGCTCCCGCCCGACGCCGCACAGAGTCCGCAGCCTGGAGGCGTCCGTCAGGGAGACCGGGTGCTGGACAACGGGCTCGTGCAGGTCCGCGTCGACGACGACGGCACCCTGGCCGTCACCTCCGACGGTGTGACGATCCGCGGGGTCGGCCGGCTCGTCGACGGCGGCGACCCGGGCGACTCCTACAACTACGCGCCGCCGGCCCGCGACGTGCTCGTCACCGTGCCGGCCGAGGTGTCGGTGACGGGACTGGGCAGCGAGGGACCGGTGATCGGCGCGCTGCGGGTGGACCGCCGCTACGAGTTGCCCGTCGCGAGCAGTCTCGACGGACGGTCCGACACCACGGCGACCACCCCGGTCGCGATGCACGTCGAGCTGCGGACGGGTGAGCCGTTCGTCCGGCTCCGGCTCGACTGGCAGAACCTCACGCGCGACCACCGGCTGCGCCTGCACGTCCCGACCGCCGAACCGGCCACGGTCTCGAACGCCCACGGGCAGCTGGCCGTCGTCGAGCGCGGACGCACGGCCGAGGCCGGCCCGGTCGGCGAGCACCCGCTGCCCACCTTCCCGGCGGAGCGCTTCGTCGACGCCGGTGGCGTCGCGGTCCTGCTCGGCCGAACGGTGGAGTACGAGGTGGTCGACGGCGTCCGTGCTGCAGCCCACGGCGCGGGTGGCACGGAGATCGCCGTCACGGCGCTGCGCTCCATCGGCTACCTGAGCCGCAACGTGCACCCGTACCGCAGCGAGCCGGCCGGCCCCCAGCTGCCGACGCCGGACGCCCAGGCGCTCGGGCCGTGTCACCTGTCGCTCGCCGTCATGCCGCACCGGGGCTCGTGGGCCGCGGCCGGGGTCGCTGAGGCGACCGAGGCCTATCTCCACCCGGTCGTCGTGACCCGCGGGTCGGGCCCCGCCGACCTACCGTTGCAGTCGGTCGAAGGTCTGCGCCTGACCGGCACCGGCGTCGAGCTGGTGTCGCTGCGGCGACGGGCCGACGGCGACACCGCGGTCGAGGTGCGCGTCGTCAACCTCTCCGACCGGCCCACCGTCGCGGTGCTCGGCTCCGACGGCGTACCGGTGCACGACGCCACGGCCGTCGACGGCTTCGGCCGCGACACCCACTCCGTCGACGCGATCGGGGTGACCGACGGCCAAGCCCGGATCCCGCTGCGCCCGTGGCAGATCGCGGCGGTGCGCGTCGACATCGGAGCCCCGCTCCGCCCCTGACCCCCGACCGTGACCGTCCCC
>JAEWFB010000377.1 GCA_023389095.1 Actinomycetes bacterium | reverse complement strand
AGGCCACGTCGTCCACAGCGCCGGGTGGCTACTGGGCCGCTCCCACCGGCTCGCCCGTCACGGTGCCACTGGCGCCGGACGACGGCGGGACCCCTGACGCCGGCTACGCACCGGTCGTCGCGCCGGCGCGCCGACCGGCCCGACGCCGTGGCGTGCTCGTCGCGGCCATCGCGGGACTGTGCCTGCTCTCGGCGGTCGTCGGCGGCGTGGCCGGGCAGCTGCTCGGCGACCGCGTCACCCTCACCGACGGCTCGACCCTGCCCGCCCCGGGCGTCGGTGCCACGGCGCGGCCCCCCGGCAGCGTCGCCAACATCGCCGCGACGGCCCTGCCGAGCGTCGTGACGATCAAGGTCGACGGCGGCAGCGAGGGCTCGGCCACCGGGTCCGGGTTTGTCATCGACCGCAAGGGCCACATCCTGACGAACAACCACGTGGTGTCCGCGGCCAACGGCCAGATCGACGTCATCCTCAGCAACGGCGACAGCGCGAAGGCCACTGTCGTGGGCAAGGACGCCTCCTACGACCTCGCCGTCATCAAGATCGACCGCACCGACCTCACCCCGCTCACGCTCGGCCAGTCCGACAAGGTCGTCGTCGGCGACCAGGTCATCGCCGTCGGCGCGCCGCTCGGGCTCGACCAGACCGTGACCACCGGCATCGTCAGCGCGCTCAACCGCCCGGTGCAGCCCGGCGACCCGGGGGAGTCGACCTACATCAACGCCATCCAGACCGACGCCGCGATCAACCCCGGAAACTCCGGCGGCCCGCTGCTCGACATGGCCGGCCAGGTCATCGGCGTCAACTCGGCGATCGCCCGCGTGCCGGGCACGAGCGGCTCGACCGGCGGCAGCATCGGCCTCGGCTTCGCCATCCCGAGCGACCAGGCGCGCCGCACCGCCGACCAGCTCATCGCCACGGGCAAGGCCACCCACCCGATCATCGGCGTCAAGCTGAGCCGCACGTTCACCGGCGACGGCGCCGAGGTCGACGGCGGCGCCGGGGCCGTGACCTCGGGCGGTCCCGCGGCCAAGGCCGGCGTCAAGCCCGGCGACGTCATCATCGCCTTCGAGGGCAAGCGCATCCGCACGCCCGACCAGCTCATCGTCTCGATCCGGTCCCGCGCGGTCGGCGAGACCGTCACCCTGACGGTCCTGCGCGACGGCAGGCAGACCGACCTGCGCATGACGCTCGAGGCCGACCCGGACAACTGAGCCGGGTCCCGGCGCGCTTCCGTATGATGGCGCGCGCCGGCCTGCAGGGAAGCGAGGAAGTGTGTTCGACATCAACGGGTGGGAGCTGCTCCTGCTCGGCGTCCTCGCCGTCATCGTCCTCGGCCCGGAACGCCTTCCCGAGTACGCCGCGAAGTTCGGCCGGTTCGTCCGGCAGGCGCGGGCCATGGCCGACCGGGCCAGGGAGCAGCTCAAGGACGAGATGGGTCCGGAGTTCTCCGACATCGACTGGCGGGCCTACGACCCGCGCCAGTACGACCCGCGCAAGATCGTCCGCGACGCGCTCAGCGCCCCGGCCGACGACGCGGAGGTCCCTGCGGACAAGCCGGTCAGCACTCCTCGGGGCCACGACCCGTCCAAGCCGACGCCGTGGGACGCCGAGGCCACCTGAGGCCACCTGAGGCCTTGGGAGGCCACGTGAGGCCTTGGGAGGCCACGTGAGGCCGTCGGGGACCGCCGGCGCGGGGGTCCCGAGCGCGACGCGCGAAAGAATCTGACCCAGAGGCATCGGCTGTCGGTGATGGGGGTTATCGTCACCCTTTGATGTCTCACGAAACCGCCGCGCACCCGCCTGCCTCCGTCCGGTCCCTCTGGCGTCTGCGGGGGTACCTGCGGCCGCACCGATGGTCCCTGCTCGTCATGTTCGTCGCCTCCCTCGCCGGCGTCGGCCTGTCCATCGCGCTGCCCCTTGTGACGCGCGCCATCATCGACGGGCCCATCTCGCACCACGAGCTCGGCCCGGTCCTGCCGCTCGGGCTGCTCGCCCTCGGCCTCGGGGTCCTCGAGGCCGTGCTGATCTTCGTGCGCCGATGGGTGCAGTCCAACGCCGTCCTCGGCCTCGAGACCGAGCTGCGCCGCGACCTCTACGAGCGGCTCCAGGCGCTGCCGATGAGCTTCCACACCCGGTGGCAGTCGGGCCAGCTGCTCTCGCGCGCCACCACCGACCTCTCGGCGATCCGCCGGTTCAGCGGGTTCGGCCTGCTCTTCCTCATCGTCAACGTCCTGCAGCTCGCCGTCGTCACCGGCGTCCTGCTGTCGATGTACTGGCCGCTCGGGCTCGTCGTCGCTGCCGTGTCCGTGCCGATCATCTGGCTGTCGATGCGGTTCGAGAAGGCCTACGTCGTCATCTCGCGCCAGGTGCAGGACCAGCAGGGCGACCTCGCGACGCAGGCCGAGGAGGGCGCCGTCGGCATCCGCGTCATCAAGTCCTTCGGCCGCAGCGACCACGTGGGCGGGCGCTACGACGCCGCGGCCCTCGAGCTGCGCGCCACCAGCATGGACAAGGTGCGTCTGTCGGCGAAGTTCTGGACCTTCCTCGAGGTCATCCCCAACCTCGCCGTCGTCGTCGTCCTGCTGCTCGGTGCCATCGGCGTCGGTCGCGGCGCCCTGACGCCCGGCGAGCTCGTCGCCTTCATCACCCTCATGCTCTCGCTCGTCTGGCCGGTGTCCTCCCTCGGCGTCATCCTCGCGATGGCCCAGGAGGCGATGACGGCCGCGGCACGGGTCCTCGAGATCTTCGACACCGAGCCCGACATCGTCTCCGGTGAGCGGGCCGCCCCGGGGCGGCGGGGCCACCTGCGCTTCGAGCACGTCGACTTCGCCTTCCCCGACGCCCCCGACCAGGTGGTCCTGCGCGACGTCAACCTCGACCTCGCGCCCGGGCAGACCCTCGCCCTCGTCGGGGCCACCGGCACCGGCAAGACGGCCCTGACCGCACTGGTGCCCCGGCTCTTCGACGTCACCGGCGGTCGCATCACCATCGACGGCGTCGACGTGCGCGACCTCGACCTCGCGGCGCTGCGCAGCCTCGTGGCGACGGCCTTCGAGGAGCCGACGCTGTTCTCGATGAGCGCCCGCGAGAACGTCACCCTCGGGCGGGTCGAGGCGAGCGACGACGAGGTCCTCGCCGCCCTCGAGATCGCCCAGGCCGGGTTCGTCCACGACCTGCCGTGGGGCCTCGACACCCGCATCGGCGAGCAGGGCATGTCGCTGTCGGGCGGCCAGCGCCAGCGGCTCGCGCTGGCCCGCGCCGTCCTGTCGCGCCCGGCCGTGCTCGTCCTCGACGACACGCTGTCCGCACTCGACGTCCACACCGAGAAGCTCGTCGAGGAGGCGCTGTCCCGCGTGCTGTCCGACACCACCGGGCTCATCGTGGCCCACCGCGCGTCCACCGTGCTGCTCGCCGACCGCGTCGCCCTGCTCCAGGACGGCACGATCACCCACGTCGGCACGCACCGCGAGCTGCTCGACACCGTGCCGGCCTACCGCGACCTGCTCGCCGCCGACCCCGTCGACCAGCAGGTATCGGCATGAGCGCCCCGACGCAGGACTGGCGCGGCGTCGCGTCGGACGAGATCGAGGGTGAGCTGAGCGCCGAAACCTCCGCCCGTCTGGCGGGCCGGTCGCGCCGGCTCCTCGCCGATGTGCTCCGGCCGTGGCGGCGGGCCCTGGGCTGGCTCATGGTCGTCGTCGTCGTCGAGAACGCGGCCCGGCTCGCGATCCCGTACCTCGTCAAGGAGGGCATCGACGTCGGCATCCCGCCGATCAGCGCCTCGAACGACCTCGGACCGCTGCTCGGCATCGTCGGGCTCGTGCTCTTCGCGACGATCACCCAGGCGATCGCCCGCAACCTCTTCCTCGTGCGTTCGGGCCGGATCGGCCAGGACATCCTGCTGTCGATCCGTCGCCGCGTCTTCCGCCACTTCCAGCGCCTCAGCCCGGCCTTCCACGACCGCTACACCTCGGGGCGCGTCATCTCGCGGCAGACCTCCGACGTCGACGCCATCTACGAGATGCTCGAGACCGGGTTCGACGGCCTCGTCACGGCGGCGCTGACCCTCGTCGGCACATCGGTGCTGCTGCTCGTGCTCGACGTCAAGCTCGGCCTCGTCGCGCTGCTCTGCGGCCCGTTCCTCGTCTGGCTGACCAACTGGTTCCGCAAGGCGTCGGCGCGCAGCTACCGGGCCACCCGCGAGAAGGTCGCGCTCGTCATCGTCCACTTCGTCGAGTCGATGAACGGCATCCGCGCCGTCCAGGCCTTCCGTCGTGAGTCGCGCAACCAGGAGATCTTCGACGACGTCAACGACCAGTACCGGCAGGCCAACCTCGTCGCGTTCCGGCTCGTCGCGTGGTTCATGCCCGGCATCCGGCTCATCGGCAACATCACCATCGGCATCGTGCTGCTCTACGGCGGCTACCTCGCCTACCACGGCGAGGTCACGGTCGGCGTGCTCGCGGCGTTCCTGCTCTACCTGCGGCAGTTCTTCGAGCCGATGATGGAGATCTCGCAGTTCTACAACACCTTCCAGTCGGCCTCCGCCGCGCTCGAGAAGCTCTCGGGCGTCCTCGAGGAGGTGCCCGACGTGGCCGAGCCCACCGACCCGGTGCCGCTCGTCGACGCGCGTGGCGAGGTGCGCTTCGAGCACGTCCGGTTCGAGTACGTGCCCGGCACCGCGGTGCTGCCCGACCTGGACCTCACCGTCCCGGCCGGGCAGACCCTCGCGCTCGTCGGCACGACCGGCGCGGGCAAGACCACCCTGGCCAAGCTCGCGACGCGGTTCTACGACCCCACGGGCGGCACCGTGCGCCTCGACGGCACCGACCTGCGCCGCGTCGCCTCCGATGACCTGCACCGTGCGGTCGTCATGGTCACCCAGGAGAACTACCTGTTCAGCGGCACCGTCGCCGACAACATCCGCTTCGGCCGCCCCGACGCCACCGACGAGCAGGTGCAGGCGGCGGCCCGGGCGCTCGGGGCACACGGGTTCATCTCGGCGCTGCCGGAGGGGTATGCGACACCGGTGTCCAACCGGGGCGGCCTGCTCAGCGCCGGCCAGCGACAGCTCGTCGCCTTCGCGCGGGCCTTCCTTGCCGACCCCGCGGTGCTCATCCTCGACGAGGCGACCTCGTCGCTCGACATCCCGTCCGAGCGGCTCGTCCAGCAGGCCCTGCAGACGATCCTCGCCGGGCGCACGGCCATCGTCATCGCGCACCGGCTCTCGACCGTCGAGATCGCCGACCGCGTGCTCGTCATGGAGCACGGGCGCATCGTCGAGGACGGTGCCCCGGGCGAGCTCATCGAGGCGGGGTCGGGCCGGTTCGCCGGACTGCACCAGGCCTGGGTCGCCTCCCTCGCCTGACCGGGCCTCGTCCGTCCACGGCATCCCCGCCATCGAAAGAACACCCCGTCAGAGCCGCAATCGAGAGAACGCCCCGTCGCGTCACCCTTGCTGACGGGGTGTTCTCTCGATCACCCCTCAGAATCGAAAGAACACTCCGTCACCTGACGGAGTGTTCTTTCGATTGCTGCGGCCGAGAGGGGCGGCGGTCGCGTTCCCCTTCGGTGGGTCAGCGGCCGACGGGGGAGAGGCCCAGGGAGCGGCCGGCCAGGCCGCGCGCCCGGTTCGCCAGTCCACGGGCGATGCCGCGCAGCGCGACGCCGGCGGCCGAGTCGGTGGCGCCGAGGACGACCGGCGTGCCGGCGTCGCCGCCCTCGCGCAGCCGCGTGTCGAGCGGGATCTGGCCGAGCAGCTCCACGGGAGCGCCGATGCTGCGGCTCAGCGAGTCGGCCACCGCCTTGCCACCACCGGAGCCGAAGATCTCCTGGCGCGTGCCGTCGGGCAGCTCGAGCCAGCTCATGTTCTCGATGACGCCCGCGATCCGCTGGTGGGTCTGCAGGGCGATCGAACCGGCCCGCTCGGCCACCTCGGCGGCGGCCTGCTGCGGCGTCGTCACGACGAGGATCTCGGCCGTCGGGATGAGCTGGGCCACCGAGATGGCGATGTCGCCGGTGCCGGGCGGGAGGTCGAGCAGCAGGACGTCGAGGTCGCCCCAGAAGACGTCGCCGAGGAACTGCTGGAGGGCGCGGTGGAGCATCGGGCCCCGCCACACGACGGGCTGGTTGCCGGGGACGAACATGCCGATCGAGATGACCTTCACGTCGTGGCTGATCGGCGGCAGGATCATGTCGTCGACCTGCGTCGGGCGCTGCTCGACGCCGAGCATGCGCGGCACCGAGAAGCCGTAGACGTCGGCGTCGACGACGCCGACCCGCAGGCCCTGCTCGGCCATCGAGGCCGCGAGGTTGACGGTGACCGACGACTTGCCGACGCCGCCCTTGCCCGAGGCCACGGCGTAGACCCGCGTCAGGCTGTTCGGCTTGGCGAAGGGGATCTCCTTCTCCGGGGCACCGCCACGCAGCTGCTGGCGCAGGGCCGCGCGCTGCTCGTCGCTCATGACGTCGAGGGTGACGTCGACGGAGGTGACGCCGCCCACCGCGAGGAGGGCGTTCGTCGAGTCCTTCGTCAGGGTGTCCTTCATCGGGCACCCGGAGACGGTGAGGAAGATGGCGAGGGCCACCGCGCCGGCGTCGTCGATCTCGACCGACTTGACCATGCCGAGCTCGGTGATCGGCTTGCGGATCTCGGGGTCGTTGACCTTCGACAGCGCCGTGAGCAGCGCGTCACGGCTCGGCAGTGCGGGGACGGACATGTGCTCCATCGTAGGTCGCGGCGGCGGGGCGCCCGACCACGGGCCGTGTCTACCGCGACACACCGACGTCGCGCGACGCGTCGGTCGGCACCGGACGCGTCGGGGACGCCCACGG
>JAEWFB010000321.1 GCA_023389095.1 Actinomycetes bacterium | reverse complement strand
GGGTGCCCGACAGCGTCGTCATCGGCCCGGTCCCGAAGAGGGCGGTCCCGGCCACCGCGCCGGCCAGCGTGACGACGGCGACGCCCCAGAGCGCGCCGACGACGAGCGAGGCGTACTTGACGGCGAGCAGCCGCGTGCGACCGACCGGCACCGTGAGCAGGTAGCGCAGGGTGCCGAGGTTGGCCTCGCCGGCCACGGCGTCGCCGGCCAGCATCGCGATGGCGAGCGGCAGGAACAGCCCCATCTCGACGCCGAGGGCGGCCAGCGGCACGAAGAGGCCGTTCGAGGTGATCGAGGACAGGAAGTCCGGGCCGCGGCCGGGCCGCGGCGAGGCGATCCGCACCGCCACGGCCATGAGGACCGGCACGGCCGCGAGGACGAGCAGGCCCATCTGGTTGCGGCGCCGGCCGCCGATGAGCCCCAGCTCGGACCACAGCAGGCGCGTCGACAGCCGGGTCGACAGCGACGAGGCCCGGCGCGTCGGGGCCGGCGGTGCCGCCCCGGGCGACGGGGTGACGGACTCAGCCACTGACATCGAAACCCTCCCCGGTGAGCGCGACGAAGAGGTCCTCGAGGCTCGGGCTCGTCACGGTGAACTCCTTGACACCGACGCCGCCCTGCACGAGGGCCGCGACGATCTTCTCCGGCGCGACGCCGTCGGGGACGCCCCGCACGCCGCCGGCCGCCGGTTCGACCGACCGGACGCCGAGCTCGGTCATGATCCGCGCGGCCTCCTCGGGCTGCTCGGTGACGACGCGCGCCACGGGGGCCGCCCCGCCCCGCACCTGCGAGGTCGAGCCCTGGGCGACGAGCCGCCCCTCGCTCATGACGCCGAGGTGCGTGCACATCTGCTCCACCTCGGAGAGCAGGTGGCTCGACACGAACACGGTCGTGCCGTCCGAGGCGAGCGAGGCGACGAGGTGGCGCACCTCGCGCGTGCCCTGCGGGTCGAGGCCGTTCGTCGGCTCGTCGAGCACGAGCAGCTCGCGCGGCACGAGCAGCGCGGCGGCGATGGCGAGCCGCTGGCGCATCCCGAGGGAGTAGGCGCGGTAGCGCTTGTCGGCGGCCGCGAGCAGCCCGACCCGGTCGAGCGCGCCGTCGACGCGCTGGCGCGTGGTCCGCGGGTCGGCGGTGAGGTCGGCCGCGTCGAGGCGCCGCAGGTTGGCCCGGCCGGACAGGTACGGGTGGAACGCGGGGCCCTCCACCAGGGCGCCGACCCGCGGCAGCACCTGCTGGGCTGCTCGCGGAACCGGCTGTCCCAGAAGGCTGCTCGTTCCGGACGTCGGGCGCACGAGCCCGAGAAGCATCCGGATCGTCGTCGTCTTGCCGGAGCCGTTGGGGCCGAGGAACCCGTAGACCGAGCCTCGCGGCACGGCGACGTCGATGCCGTCCACCGCCGCCGTGCCCTTGAAGAGCTTGGTCAGCCCCCGGCTGGCGATCGCGAGGTCGCGGTCGTCGGCCGGGGCCACCGTCGTCGCGGTGTCGGTCACTTCGCCGCCAGCGCGGCGTAGAGGGTGTCCGCCCCGACCGCGCCGACCGCCACGCGCCCGTCGTCGGTGACGACGGCCGAGAACAGCGTGCCCTCGAGGACGTGGCCCGTGCCCCACGTGCCCGACACCGTCGGGAGCGCCTTGAGCACGGTCTCGAGCTGCTTCGCGGTGCCCGACGCAGCGCCGGCCCCGGAACCCGAACCCGAGCCCGACCCCGTCGTGGCCGGCATCGTCGTGACGACGACGGTGCTCCACCCGGAGCCGACCGTGCGCGTCGCACCGGCGGCCTTCGCCGCGGCGGCGGCCTGCTGCTTCGACGGCGCCGGGTTGGTGCCGGCGGTGCCCTTGGGCGTCATCGCGTCGGACTGGGTCACCGTCGTGCCCGCGGGCGGGGTGAAGGTGAACTGGCGAGCCTCCGGCGCCGAGAAGTCGACGGCGGTGAAGCCGACCTCGAAGGCCGGGTTGGACAGCTTCGTCGAGTAGACCTGCACCCGCAGCGGCACGTGCTTCTGGGCGTCGATGGCGATGCGGACCGACGCGATGCGGGTGGTCTTGTCCTTGGGCGTCAGCACGAGCTCGTAGGCCGAGCGGCCGGCCACCGACGCGGTGCCGGAGGTCGTGACCGTCGTGTCCTTGCCCATGGCCGCGAGGGCCGCGCCGGCTGCCTCGTCGGGGGTGCGCGGGACGCCGGCCGGCAGGCTCGCGGTCGGGTGCGGCAGGGCGCCCTTGGTGCTGCCCCCGGCCTTGGTGTCGCCGGTGCCCACGGTGTGGTGGACGGCCGTCTTGTCGGCGCTCGACCACAGCCACAGGTCGGTGCCGTTGCGGATGACGTCGGACTCGCCGCTCGTGCCGACGAGCGCCAGGCGCTGCCGCGTCGGTCCGTCGAGCCAGACGCGCCACGTGTGGGTGCCCGAGACGAGGGAGGTGAGGGAGCTGCCGGCCGCGCCGCCGGCCACTGCCGCGCCGCCACCTGCCGGGCCGCCTCCTGTGAGGCCGGGCAGCTGCGGGATGCCGAGGTCGGAGGTCTGCACGACGGTGCCCGACAGGCTCGACACGTCGGAGGACCGCACGTCGGCGAGCAGCTGCATCGCCGTGCGCGGCGGCAGGCCGGCGTCGGCCGAGGCCGTCTGGTTGATCGTCAGGGCCGCGACGCCGATGACGCCGACGGCAGCCGCGGGCAGGCCCCAGCGCGCGGCAGGGTGTTCGGTGAAGATGCTCATGCACCCATCGTGCGACGGGCGCACTGAGAGCCTGCTGAGAACGACCGTGCGCGGGCTCGTCGCCGCTGCCGCGCCCGACGCGTCCGGCGTGGCAGGGTGGCCGTGTGCGGGTGCTGCTGGTGGAGGACGAGGCGCGGATGGCGTCGGCCCTGGTGCGTGGGCTCGGCGCCGAGGGGTTCGTCGTCGACCACGTGGCCGACGGCGTCGCCGGGCTCGAGGCGGCCCGGTTCGGCGGCTACGACGTCGTGGTCCTCGACATCATGCTGCCCCGGATGTCGGGCTACACGGTGGTGCGCACCCTGCGCGAGGAGGAGAACTGGGTGCCCGTCCTGCTCCTCACCGCCAAGGACGGCGAGTACGACGAGGCCGACGGCCTCGACTACGGCGCCGACGACTACCTGACCAAGCCCTTCTCCTTCGTCGTCCTCGTCGCCCGGCTGCGAGCCCTGCTGCGCCGCGACCCCGCCCCGCGGCCGGTGCTGCTGCGCCGGGCCGGGGTGACCCTCGACCCGGCCACCCGACGCGTCGACGTCGACGGCGCGGAGGTGGCCCTCGCGCCGCGGGAGTTCCTCCTGCTCGAGCACCTGATGCGGGCCGACGCCGCCGTCGTGCCCAAGGACGAGCTGCTCGACCGGGTCTGGGGCGGGCGCGATGACCCCAACGTCGTCGAGGTCTACGTCGGCTACCTGCGGCGCAAGCTGGGCCGGGAGCGCATCGAGACCGTCCGCGGCGCCGGGTACCGGATGGCCCGGTGAGCCGCTCCCGCCCCGACCACTTGGCGGGCCGGCTCGGGGCCCGGTTCGCGCGGCTCGGGCTGCGCGGGCGCCTCATGCTCGTCGGGCTCGTCGGCGTCGCCGGCGCGCTCGTCATCGGCGGGGTCGTGCTCTACGTCGTGCTCGCCGGGTCGCTGTCACGGTCGGTCGAGTCGGCGGCCCGGGCGAGTGCCGAGCAGGTCGCCCTGCTCGTCGACGCCGGACGCGTGCCCGACCCGGTGCCGGTGTCGGGCGCGCAGGTGCTCCAGGTGCTCGACGCGCAGGGCCGCGTCGTCAGCGGCTCGGTGACCGCCGACCGGCTCACCGCGCTCGTCAGCGACGACGAGCGGCGGCGTGCCCTCGCCGGTGACCCCGTCGTCGTGCCGGGCAGCCGCTCGGGAC
>JAEWFB010000311.1 GCA_023389095.1 Actinomycetes bacterium | reverse complement strand
CTGCAGGACCAGCCGGTCCCGGCCGGCGACGCGAGTCGTGCGGTGCCGCACGACACCCCGACGATCGAGCAGCACCACACCCCGCGCCTCGCGGCCGCCACGGAAGACCTCGACGCGCTCGACGAGGCCGAGCAGACCGTCGACCGAAGCGCTCTGCTCGAGGCGCGCCATGCCGCCCAGCTGGCCAACCCGACCGGCCCGAGCGTGCTCGCCGTCCTCTGCGCGTCGGGGCACCCGACGCCACCCCACGGCGACGCGTGCCGTGTGTGCGGCGCGTCGATCCCGCCCCAGGAGCCGTTCACCATGCCGCGGCCGCCTCTCGGGGTCCTGCGCCTGTCCACCGGAGACGTCGTGACCCTCGACCGCAGCGTCCTGCTCGGCCGCTCGCCCAAGCTCGGCGACGGCGTGGCCGCCACCGACCGGCCCCACGTCGTCAAGGTGCCCAGCCCCGAGCGCGACGTGTCCCGCAACCACGTCGAGGTCCTCCTCGAGGGCTGGCACGTGCTCGTCCGCGACCTCGGCACGACCAACGGCACGACGATGACCCTTCCCGGGGAGAGCCCGATCCGCCTGCGCGCCAACGACCAGCAGGTTCTCGAGCCCGGGTCGGTCGTGTCGATGGCCGACGAGGTCTCCTTCACCTTCGAGGCCGCGCTCTGATGGCATCGCGCAAGGGGGCACCCCCGAAGATCCCGGGCCTCGTCTTCGTCCAGCCGCTCGGCTCCGGGGGCTATGCCGACGTCTTCCTCTACGAGCAGCAGAGCCCGCGCATGCCGGTCGCGGTCAAGGTGCTCAAGTCCGAGGGGCTCACCGACGGGCTGCGCCGCCAGTTCGTCGAGGAGGCCGACACCATGGCCGCCCTCGGCGACCACCCGTACATCGTGCAGGTCTTCCGGTCCGGAACGTCCGACGACGGTCGCCCGTACCTCGTCATGAAGTACTACCCGCCGCCCAACCTCGCGATGCGGGCGCGCGCCGAGCGGTTCTCCGTCGAGGAGGTCCTGCGCACCGGCATCCAGATCGCCAGCGCCGTCGAGACCGCCCACCGCGCCTCGATCACGCACCGCGACATCAAGCCGGCCAACGTCCTCGTCAGCGCCTACGGCGCACCGGGTCTCACCGACTTCGGCATCGCCGGTCGGGGTGCCCGCGACGGCGAGACGGCCGAGGCCGAGAGCACCGACGACGTCGGCGTCTCCGTGCCGTGGGCCCCGCCCGAGGTGCTCTACGGCCAGAGCAACGGCGACGTCCGCTCCGACGTGTACTCGCTGGCGGCGACGCTGTGGCAGCTGCTCGTCGGGCGCTCGCCCTTCGAGGTGCCGGGCGGCGACAACTCGGCGTACGCCCTGATGCCGCGCATCCGCAACACGCCGGTGCCGCCGACCGGTCGCCCCGACGTGCCCGCGGGGCTCGAACGCCTGCTCGCCCAGGCGATGGCCAAGGACCCCTCGCACCGCCCGACCTCGGCCCTCGAGCTGGCCCGCGCGCTCCAGGCCGTCGAGCAGCAGCAGCGCCTCGCGCGCACCCCGATCGTCGTCCTCGACGAGCAGGGTCACACGACGCTCGTCAGCCAGACCCACGGCTCGCCCACCGGGCGTGGCGGCGACGACGAGGACGACCGCACCCGCATCAAGGCGCCGCAGACCGTCATCGCCCAACCGGCCGCACCGGCACCCCCGGGCGCGCCGGCGGGGTACGCCACCCCCTCCGCGCCGGTCGAGGACGAGACGCGCCGACGCAACGAGCGCCACGGGCGCCCTTCTCCTGCAGCGGTCCCCGGTGGAACGCCGGGTTACCCGTCGTACGGGGGCCACGCCCCGGCACGTCCTGCGGCCGCGACCGACGTCGTCGCGTCGCCGGCCACGTCACCGCTCGCCCGCGGGGGCGACGGCTCCGACGAGGCGACGGTCAGGCGGGCGGCCGGTACCGCCGACCCGCAGGCGCCCGTCGCGGCACCGACCGCGTCGCCGTTGACGCGTCCCGGCGTCGTGTGGGGGCTGGCCGCCGGCGTCGTCGTGCTCGTGGCCGTCGTCGTCCTCCTCGTCGTGCGGGGTGGGTCGACGCCCGCGCCCGACGCCGGTCCGACGCCGAAGCAGACGGTGTCGATGCCGGGCGACGACAGCGCCGTCGGCAACACGGTCTTCGACCCGCCGGTCGTCACCGCCCAGTCGGGCGCCGGCAAGGTCACCTTCCGGTGGACCTACACCGGGCCGGACCCCAAGGACACGTTCCGCATCCAGTACGCCGCGTCGCGCGACCAGGCCGTGAGCAGCGAGCAGTCGAAGGTCGTCACGTCGGCGAGACCGACCTACACCTTCACCGTCCCGAAGGGGACCAAGGTGTGCGCCGGCGTCACCGTCGTCCGCGCCGGGCGGGGCTCACCGCCCGGGGGGCCCCAGTGCGAGACGGCCCAGTGACGGTCCCGTGACGGCCCGGTGACGGCCCGGCGATGCGCCGGCCGGGCATCCAACCACCACCACTGAGTACGACGGCGGATCGACACACGGCCCGCGAAGGGGAAATCTCGACCCAGACAGCACCAAACCACCACAGACATCCGTAACGCGGCAGGGTTGCACCTCGTTAGCCGCGCGCGCACGGCGCTGCCGTGCGCCAGTCGACCGGGTTAGGGGACCTGATCGTGATCCACAGCAAGGTGACCGTCGTGTTCTGCGGCGAGGAGTACTCCGTGTCACCGGAGGCCGGGTTGACCATCGGTCGCACCGGCGACGTCGAGGTCGACGACAACCCGTACCTGCACCGCACCTTCCTCGTCGTCTCGCACGAGGCCGGCTTCTGGTGGCTGAGCAACACCGGGTCGACGCTCACCGCGACCGTCGCCGACGAGCAGGGCCTCTTCCAGGCCTTCCTCAACCCCGGCGCCCGCATCCCGCTTGCGATGAAGAAGCTCGTCGTGTGGTTCACCGCCGGCCCGACGACCTACGACTTCGAGATCCACGTCGCCAGCCCCGTCTTCAAGACGGTGACCGCCGAGGCCCCGGTCGGCGACGCCGACGACGTCGGTGCGGCCACCGTCGGACGCGTGTCCTTCACGCCCGACCAGAAGCTGCTCGTCGTCGCGCTGTGCGAGCCGTTCCTCCGACGCCGTGAAGCGGGTACGAGTCAGATACCTTCCTCCGCCGCTGCTGCCGAGCGCCTCGGCTGGACCCTCACCCGTTTCAACCGCAAGCTCGACAACGTCTGCCAGAAGCTCGCCGACGCGGGAACGCGCGGCCTGCACGGCGGCGTCGGCAAGCTCGCGACCAACCGCAAGGCGCGGCTCGTCGAGCACGCGCTCTCGACCAAGATCGTCGTCGAGGAGGACCTCGTCCTGCTCGACGACCTCGTCACGGCCGACGCCGCGTCGACGCCGAACGCGCCCGAGGCGCCCGAGGCGCCCGAGGCGCCCGAGGCGCCGCTCGCAACGCACGCACCGCACGCATCGAAGGCCGCCGCGGCGGCCGAACAGGGGAACGCATGAGCACCGCCGCCACCAAGCGACGGATCGGCATCGTCTCGACCGTCGTCGTCGCCCTCGTCGCGAGCCTGCTCGTCTGGCTCGCCACGAAGAGCGACGGTGAGGTCGTCCGCAAGGCCGACCTCAACGACGGCGGCATCTGGGTCACCAACTCCGACCAGTCCCGGTTCGGGCGCATCAACAAGGCGGCCGGCCAGCTCGATGCCGGTGTGTTCGCCGACGTGGGCGCCAGCTCCGGTCTCGACATGTTCCAGGACGGGGCCGCCGTCCTCGGCTACACCAGGGCGAGCAACCAGGTCGTGCCGATCAACCCGTCCGAGGGCACGCTCGCCGCCGAGCAGGCCGTCGTGCTGCCCAAGGCGAGCACCGCCACGGGCAACCGCGTCTTCACCACCCCACCGCTCGACCTGCGCGGCGGCACCGTGGCCATGATCGACCCGGCCACCGGTGAGCTGCGCGCCCAGCGCGTCGACGACCGCGCCGGCATCAGCGGTCTCGACGGCCTGCAGACCCAGGCCAAGCCGCTCGCGAAGGTCGGCGCCAACGCGGCCGTGGCGGTCGGCGTCGACGGCACCGTGTACGCCCTGTCGGCGGCGAAGGGCACGATCACCGTGGTCCGGCCCCTGGGACAGTCGGCGTTCGACAAGCCGGTCACCACCGACCTCACGTTCTCCTCGAAGTCGGCCCAGGTGACCGCCGTCGGCTCGCACTGGGTCGTGTGGGACTCCGGCACGAACAAGCTGTACTCCGACGCGCTGAGCGGGCCCGAGCAGCTGTCGGTCGGCAACGCCGAGCCGGGCAACCCGGCCTACGCCGCGCTGCAGCAGCCCGGCCCCGACGCGTCGAGCGTCCTCGTCCAGGACGCCTCGGGCCTGACCCAGGTCGACCTCACCGGCGACGGTGGCCGGGCCGGCGGCGTCAAGCTCGCCCAGGGCCAAGCGGGCCAGAACCTCCTGCTGTCCCAGCCGGTGCGGCTCGCGTCGTGCGTCCACGCCGCCTGGGCCGGCCCGTCGAACGTCTACTACGGGCGCAACTGCGGCTCACCGGGCGACGCCGGCACCGTCGACCTCGGCGCGATGAAGAAGGGTGTGCGCACCGACGGCGTCAAGCTGCGCGTCAACCGCGGCCTCATCGTGCTCAACGACCTCGACTCCGGCGACGTCTGGGACATCGACCGCAACCGCGTCAAGATCGACAACTGGAACTCGGTCATCCCGCCGCCGCAGACCGACAACAAGAACAAGAAGAAGGACGAGAACCTCCTCGACGACCAGCAGACGCGGACGCCGCCGAAGGCGCAGCCCGACTCCATGCAGGTGCGCCCGGGCCGCACGTCGACGCTGCACGTGCTCGACAACGACTCCGACAGCCAGGGCTCGATCCTCGCGATCTCGCCCGGCGACGTCACGCAGCCGGACGCCCCCGGCATCTCGGCGACGCCGTCGGCCGACGGGCAGACCGTCCAGGTGACGGTGCCCGACGAGCCCGGCGTCGACGGGTTCACCTTCTCCTACACCGTCAACAACGGCACGACGGCCAAGAACGGACGCGCCACGGCCAAGGTCACCGTCAAGATCGTCGGGGACGACGTCAACACCGCCCCGCGGCTGCGACCCGGCCAGGCGCGCCTCGCGCAGTCGGCCTACCCGGTCGTCGCGAACGGGTCCGTCCGCGTCGGCGTCGTCGCCGACTGGCGCGACGCCGAGAACGACCCGATCCAGGTGTCGCCCGTCGACGTCACGACGACCGGCGTCGACGGGTCCGGGGCCCTGACGGTCAAGGCGCAGGGCCAGAAGGGCGACCAGGTCGTCAAGTACGTCGTCGACGACGGTCGTGGGGGCACCGCCCAGTCCTCGGTCTCCCTCGACGTGCTGAGCGAGGACGACACCAAGCCGGTCCGGCCGCGCACCCAACCCGACGTGGTCCGCGCCGTCGTCGGCAAGCCGGTGCAGCTGCAGCCGCTCGGCAACGACATCGCCGGCGCCGACCCGACCGACCCCGAGGCCAGGATGCGGCTCGCCCAGGCCGTCCGCGGTCCCGGCCAGCTCACCATCGACACCAACCTCGACACCGGCGTCGTGACCATCACGGGCGCCACCCCGGGCACCTCCGTCGTCACCTACACGGCCCAGGTCGGCTCGGGGGTCGCCACCGGCCGCATCCGCGTCGACATCCTGCCGGACAAGGACACCGACGCGCCGCCCGTCGCGACGCCCGACGCCGCCGTGGTCCGCGGCCAGACGCCGGTCATCGCCGACGTGCTGTCCAACGACTACAGCCCGCGCAGCGACGTCCTCGTGGTCCAGCGGGTCGTCTCCGGTGGCCAGTGGCTGCGCGCCTCGATCGTGCAGGGACGCTGGGTGCGGGTGCAGGCGACCGGCCCGCTCAGCGACGGCCAGCAACGCCGCGGCATCGTCAGCTACACCATCTCGGACGGCACGAAGACCGCCGTGGGCCAGCTCTCCGTCGTGCAGAAGCCCGAACCCAAGGAGGAGATCCTGCCGACGGTCGTCGACGACGTCGCGACGGTGCGCGTCGGCGACGCGGTGACGATCCCGGCCCTCGACAACGACTCGATGAGCGAGGGCATCCCGCTCAAGCTGGCCCCCGAGGTGCGGGTGCTCTCCGGCGGCGGACAGGCGTTCGCCTCGGGCACCGTCGTGCGCTACGTGCCCGAGGTCGCGCCCCTGACGGGCCCGAAGACCGCGATCCTCGAGTACTCGACCTACCCCGAGGGCATGCGGGCGCGCGCCCAGACCGGCCGCATCACCGTCACGATCAACCCGCTGCCCGACGCCGTGAAGAACCCGAACCAGCCGCCGCAGGCGCGCAGCTTCAGCGCGAGCGTCACGGCCGGTGACACCCTGTCCATCACGGTCCCCACGAGCGGCGTCGACCCCGACGGCGACCTGACGTTCGTCAGCGGGATCGTCGGGGACGACGGCGGGCCCGTCGACCTCAAGTACGGACGCGTCGTCGGCTTCGGCGCCGCGACGATCCGCTACCAGGCCTACCCGCGCAGTGCCGGCACCGAGGTCATCCGCTACCAGCTGCGCGACCGGTTCGGTGCGACGAGCGACGGCTTCGTGCGCGTCGGTGTCGTCCAGCCCGGAGACCCCCAGCCTCCCGTCGCGGTCGAGGACGACGTCGTCGCGGCGCCGGGCCGGACCGTGCGGGCCGACGTGCTGTCCAACGACCTCATCGCCCCGGGCGACTCGGTGTCCCTCACCGACCTCTCGGCGCTCAACGACGCGGACACGCTCAAGCAGTTCCAGCGCCAGAAGGACGACACCTTCAAGGTGGTCGCGCCCGAGGTCGGACCGGCCAAGGTGCTGACCTACGGCATCACCGACGGCCTCTTCGACCCGTCGAAGTCGACGCTCACCGTCCGCGGCCAGAAGGACTTCAACAACCCGCCGACGGCCGTCGACGACACCGGCACGGCCAAGCCCGGCGAGACCTCGATCCTCGTCGACGCGCTCGCCAACGACCGTGACATCGACGGTGAGCAGTCGCAGCTGTCGATCGTCAAGTTCTACGGCGACGGGGTGACCCGTGAGGGCCGCAAGCTGCGCATCCAGCTGCGCCCGCAGGCCCGCGTCGTGCCCTACGTCATCGAGGACGCCGACGGCGCCCAGGCGATGGCCCTCATCTACGTCCCGGCCGGCAACAACGGCCAGCCCTACGTCGTGTCGGGCAAGACCGTGAAGATGGGCGCCGACTCGACCGTGAAGGTGCCGCTCGGCGACTACGTCATCGACCCGCGTGGTGGCACGGTCTCCGTCAGCTCGCCCGACACCGTGTCGACCTCGCCCGCCGACAACCTCCAGTTCGCGGTCACGGGCAAGAGCGAGGTCACGCTGACCTCGACGAACGGCTACGTCGGCCCGGCCGCCCTGATGCTCGAGGTGACGAACGCGACGAGCGACGCCGACAAGGCCGGGCAGTCCACCTACGTCACGCTCCCGGTCCAGATCGGGCCCGATGTGCCCGTCCTGCGCTGCCCCGACCACGAGGTGCTCCTCGCGGCCGACGGCCCGGCGCGCACGTTCGACATCCCGCGGCTGTGCCACGCCTGGCTGCCCGACGGCATGGACGGTTCCACCGCGGCGTACGAGGCGTCGTGGGACCCGGCGGCCGACCGGGTCGACCTGTCCCAGGCCGGCGCCGGTGGGCGCCAGGTCGTGCTCAAGGCCCAGGCCGGTGCGACCGCCGGCACCACCGGAGTGGTGGCCGTCAAGGCCAAGGGTGGCGCGGACACCTTCAAGATCCGGGTCCGGGTCACGAGCGCGCCGCCCGCTGCGACGATGCGTCCCGTGCTCGTCGAAGGCCTGGTGGCGGGCACGAGCCGTTCCGTCAACCTCGCCCAGTACCTCGACAGCCCCCTGACGTCGCCCCAGTGCAGCATCGTCTCCTCCCGGGTGGTCAGCGGCTCCGGGGTCACGGCGTCCGCCAGCGGCTGCCAGCTCACGGTCTCGGCCTCGGAGCAGGCCCGCGGGGACGCGCGCATCTCGGTCAACGTGGGCGATGCCCCCGGACGCGCTCCGGCGCCCGGGCAGGTCACCGTGAGCGTTCGGAGCAAGCCGGACCCGACCGCCGCACCGGTGGCCGTCGCGGACCGCGTCCTCGGCAGCACGGCCCGCGTCGACTGGCGTCCACCGGCCTACGACGGCGGGCTGCCGATCCAGCAGTACGAGGTCATCGCCAACGGCGGCGAGGTGCGCCAGGCGTGCGCCAGCGCCCCGTGCACCGTCACCGGCCTGACCAACGGCAAGGACTACACGTTCACCGTCCGCTCGCAGAACGCGGTCGGCTGGTCCGACGAGAGCCCGAGGAGCAACACGGTCCGCCCCGACACCAAGCCGAAGGCGACGGTCATCAGCACCGTCACCCCGGGCGACCGCAAGCTCACCGTCACCTGGACGCCGCCGCCGAACGAGGGCAGCGAGGTCACCGACTACCGGGTCCAGTACACCGACATCGGCTCGAACGCCGGTTCGGGCAGCACGGTGCCCGTCAAGGCACCGGCCGTGTCGACGGTCCTGTCCGGCCTCATCAACAACGACGCCTACGACATCCGGGTCCAGGCCAAGAACGGCGCCGGCTGGGGTCCGTTCGGCCCCACCGTCAAGGCCCAGTCGTTCGGCAAGCCGGCCAACGTGCCGGCGCCGACGCTGAGCCCACGCACGCCGACGCCGGGTGACGCCAACGCCCAGGTGAGCATCAGCTGGCCGGCCACCGACCCCAACGGTCCGCCGATCACGCAGTACGACGTGTACCGGCGCACCGGGGGCGGCGCGTGGAACCACATCGCGACGCGCTCGGGTGGCGAGTCCCGCACGGCCAGCGACTCGATCCCCTACCAGGGTCAGCAGGTCGAGTACACGGTCACCGCGACCAACGGCGGCCCGGCGACGTCCGACAAGGCCAACTACTCCGGGTACACCGCCAACGGCATCCCCGAGACGCCGAACCTCCGGTCGGTCAGCACGACCCGTAAGGACTACTCGGCCGACGCGTCGTTCACGCTCGGCGACTCCCGTTCGAGCGGCTACAGCTCCGTCAAGTGGAAGACGTCGGCCGGTCGCAGCGGTTCGTGGTCCTGCTCCGGCGGCTGCTCCGGCGGGACGGCGCGCAACCTCGGCACCACCAACCAGACCATGCAGGTCTCGGCCTGCAACGTCGCGAGCGAGTGCTCGCCCTGGAGCAACAGCGTCAGCTTCCACCCGTACGGCCCGACGAACGGCGTGCCGGGCCTGCGGGAGACCCACGACGACAACAGCATCACCTTCACGTGGGGCACCACGGCCAGCGAGGGCCGGCCGATCACCGGCTACGAGATCGACGGCGACCGCAACCAGACGGTCGGCGCCGGCACCCACTCGACGACCTTCGGCGGCCTCGGCTACTCGACCTCGCGCAAGATCCGGGTGCGCGCCATCGCCCAGGACTCCGGACCCGGGCCGTGGACGGCCTACGTGACCGGGACGACGAACGCCAAGCCACCGCCGCCCAAGCCGAGCGTCGACTCCGTCTACCACGGCTCGGCGACGGGCACGGTGTCCGGATGCGACAGCGGGCGCTGCTACCACATCGGCTACCACCTCTCGAACTTCACGGGCAGCATCAGCTGCTTCATCACGACCGACACCTATCCGGGCGACTTCCCCTACAACTACGACGACGGCTCACGGGGTTCGCACACCCCGACCAACGGCGCGAACCAGTCGAGCAAGTTCTACGGCTTCGGCAACGGCTACGTCCGGGTGAAGTGCACGGGCAGCAACGGATCCGCCGAGCTGACGAAGAACCCCTGGGGTTGGTGAGATGCCAGGTCCGAGCGCCCAGTCCTAGCCGCACCGGCTTCCCATCGATCGAATTCGACTCGCAGAGAGAGACATCCATGAGCGTCACCCAGGACCAGGTCACCTGGTTCGCCCACACCTTCGACCAGCTCGTCGGCAACATCGAGAAGGCCGTGCTCGGCAAGCAGCACGTCACCCGCCTCGCGCTGACCTGCCTGCTGTCCGAGGGCCACATGCTCCTCGAGGACTTCCCGGGCACCGGCAAGACCCAGCTGGCCCGTGCCCTGTCGGCCACGGTGCAGGGCAGCCACAGCCGCATCCAGTTCACGCCCGACCTGCTGCCCTCCGACGTCACCGGCGTGACGATCTACGAGCCGACGAAGCAGGCCTTCGAGTTCCACCCGGGCCCGATCTTCGCCACGATCGTGCTCGCCGACGAGATCAACCGCGCCTCGCCGAAGACCCAGTCGGCGCTGCTCGAGGTCATGGAGGAGGGCCGGGTCACCGTCGACGGCACGCCGCACTCGGTCGGCGAGCCGTTCATGGTCATCGCCACCCAGAACCCCATCGAGCAGGCCGGCACCTACCGGCTGCCCGAGGCCCAGCTCGACCGCTTCCTCATGAAGGCGAGCGTCGGCTACCCCGACCACGAGGCGACGATCGCCGTCCTCGCCGACGCCAAGACGCGAGACCGGGCCAAGACGCTCCAGCCGCTCATCGCCAGCAACGTCATTGTCGACATGTCGCGCCTCGCCGACGAGATCCACGTCGACCCGGCCATCCTCGGCTACGTCAGCCGGATCGCCGAGGAGTCGCGCCGCCACCCGAGCCTCAAGCTGGGCCTGTCGGTGCGCGGCTGCC
>JAEWFB010000263.1 GCA_023389095.1 Actinomycetes bacterium | reverse complement strand
CGCCTGGAAGACCGCGCCGATGTCGACCAGAAGCTCATCGCCGAGCTCCAGGCCGACGGCACCGTCACCGCAGAGCACGCCGCGCACCTGGAAGAGGCGCTGCGCTCGTCCCGGAAGATCGGTGCTGCCATCGGCATCGTCATGGCGCGTCGCAAGGTCGGCGAGACGGAGGCCTTCTCCATGCTGGTGAACGCCAGCCAGAACACCAACCGCAAGCTGCGCAGGGTCGCCGACGAGGTCGTCGACACGGGCGACGTCAGCACGCTGCCCGGCGCATAGCCGGGGGTGGTGGCGGAGGCCGGACGCAGGACCGCGCCCAGCCTCCGCCTTGCCCCGCCTCAGCCCTGCGTCATCGGAGCGGCTGCGGCGGTGCGCGACACCGTCGAGGACTCGGCGCTCGTCAACAGGCCCGCTGACATCCAGCGCTGGGCCGTGGCTGCGACACCTCGCTCGAAGGCCGTCGGGTTCTCGAACGGTGCCAGCGACCAGAGCGCGTCGAGGAACGTCGTCCCCACCCCGTCGGGGCGGTTCGGGACTCCGGAGTCGAGACCGGCGAACACGATGCGCTCCTCGGTGCGCCGGACGTAGGCGTGGTACGGCTCGGGGTTGCCCAGGTAGAACGGCTCGAAGCGGATCCCGTTGGTCTCGAAGGTCATCGGTGCGCCGGTCGGGTGCACGACACCGTCGAGACTCCCGGAGAGCGGGAGCTGCCCGGAGAGGGTCACCGGCAGCCAGTTCGTGCTCGCCGACTTGCCGATGAGCGCGACCGGCCCGTAGAGCAGGCCCTGGACCGACGGGTCGTCGATCGCCTTCTCGACCCGGATCTCGTACGGGAACGAGACGACGAGCGTGTCCCCGTCCCGCCACCGGCGGTTGAGGCGGGCGTAGCCGTCCGCGCCGGCGCGGACCGGCTGCGGGTGACCGTTGACCGTCGCGGTGAACCGGGCGCCGGCCCACGCGGGAACGCGGAGGCGCAGGTCGATGACGGCAGACCCCGAGAACGTGAACGTGCTCTGCTGCTCGCGGGGGTAGTCGCCGGACTGCGTCACCCGCACGCCCTGGGCGGCCCAGTCGAGCGTCGACGGGATGTAGAGGTTGACCCACAGGGTGCGGCCCGCGGCCGAACGGAAGTAGATGGAGTCCTGGTACTTGGTGTGGTTCTCCAAACCCGTTCCACCACAGCACGTTCCGGTGTTGCCGTAGCCGCGGGTCGCCCCGGGACCGACCGGCACCATGTAGTTGACGAGGGGGTCGGTCGTGCTGTCGGCGTCCCGGCGCGAGGCGAGGATCTGGTTGACGAGCGCCTTCTCGTAGTACTCCATGTAGCGGGCGTCAGGTGCGTGGAAGAAGAGGTTCCGCGCGATCTTCAGCATGTTGTACGCGGCGCAGGACTCGGCGTTCGTCGTCGTGGCGATCGTGCCTGCGATCTTGTCGCGGGCGCGGAAGACCTCACCCTGTCCGGTCCCGCCGTGCAGGTAGGTCCGGTGCGGAACGACCATGTCGAAGAAGTGCTCGGTGGCGGTCCGGTACGACGCGTCGCCGCCCTGCTCGAAGACGCGGAGGTAGCCGATGAACTGGGGGATGTGCTGGTTGGCGTGCTTGCCGTCCAGGGTGTCCTTGTCCGCGGCGCAGTCGGCGAGCAGCTGGGTGTTGTCGAAGCAGCGCGCCGTCTCGAGGAAGGTCGCCTCACCCGTGAGGGAGTAGAGGTCGGCCATCACCTCGTTCATGCCGCCGTACTCGCCGGCGATGTACAGCGCCCACATGCGGTCGAGCTGCTCGCGGGGGAGCCGGCTCAGGCGACTGTGCACCCACTCGCCCATGCCACGCACGACCTCGAGCGCGGTCTCGTTGCCCGTCAGTGCGTGCGCGTCGAGCAGGCCTCGCATGATCTTGTGGCACGTGTAGTACGGCGCCCAGATCGCCGGGTAGGTGACGTACTGCTCGAGCTTGACGAACTGGGTCTCGGGGTAGGCCGCGAGGAACCCGGCGTGGCTGGGACCCGGGTCGCCGCCCTCGCCCGTGACGACCGCGGCGTCCCAGGACCGTCCCGACGCGTCGGCGACGGCGGTGCCGGACGTGGCGTCGAACCGGTACCAGGCGAGGTTGCCGTGGGCGACCCCCGCGGCGGACGTCGTGAGCGCGACGATCTCCGATGCGTCGAGCGCCCGGTCGAAGAGGTGGAACTCGTCGACCGTGCCCGCGAGCGTCGCGTCGCCGTACTGGGACCGGCCGATCCAGTTGTTCTTCGGTGCGCCGAGGTCGGCCGGCTGGAGCGTCATGGCGGTGTTGGTCCCGGCGACGGCGCCGTCGACGTAGAGCGTGCCGACCTGACCGCGCAGGGTCACGGCGAGGTGCACCCAACGGCCGGTGGGCAGCCGGCCGGACCCGTTGATGCGCTGCTCGCCGCCCGATCCCGTTCTGGTGATGGCGAACCGGGGCCCCGAGCCGGCGTCGACCGTGAGGAACATGTTCGCCTGCGTGCCGGTGCCGAAGTCGAAGGCGCGTGACCACGTGCGCAGCTCGCGCAGGTTGACCCAGAACGCGATGGTGAAGTCGGACAGCCCGTCGATGGTGGCGTCGGGCAGGCCGACGTACTGGCCGTCACCCGTGAGCACGAGGCCGCCGCCGAAGCGTCCGTCGGACCACGACGCCGGTGGGGGGCGGGGTGCCCGGGCGGCCCACCTGCGTGGCGAGCGCGTCCTGACACTCCTTGAGCCCTGCCACGACGGCGTCGAGCTTGTCCTTGAAGACCTGCTCGCCGGTGCCGGCCCAGGCCTGGGCGAGCAT
>JAEWFB010000260.1 GCA_023389095.1 Actinomycetes bacterium | reverse complement strand
GTCTGAGCCCGGTGTCCGGACGCTCGCTCGAGGACAACGCGGGCTGGGGGAGCGTCTCGGGACCGCCGCCGGACTGGGCCACCGGCCCGGCAGGTGAGCCCGCGTCGGCCTCGTCCGGTACCGCCTCCTCGGGTGGTGCGACGGCCGTGGCCGCCCCACCGGCGAGCCCGCAGCAACCAGCGCCCGGCTCCTCGGCCGAGCCAGGTGCCGCCGCCCCCACGGCCACCGCGCTCCGGGGTGCCAGCGCCGCGCGGGCCGCCTTCGCCGAGGCGCGGTCGGCCAGTGCCCGCAGGGCCACCAGCGGCACCGACGACGAGCCCGCCCCCGCGCCCCTCACCGACGACTCCGCGGTGAGCGACGACGACGAGGACATCGTCGTGTCCGGCGACATCGGACGGTCGGTCATCGAGAAGGTGCTCGGTGGGCGCGTCGTCCAGGAGATCGAGGACTAGCGCAACGCGTCGCGGGCGTTCAGCGTGTCAGGCCGAGCTCCCGGGTGAGCCGTGGGACGACGGCGGCGATGGTCGGGTCGAGGATGCCGCGCGAGATGACCGACAGCCGCACCGGCAGGTCGATCCGGGCCGGGAGCACGCGGTCGCCCGGTCCAGCCGAGCGTCGGGCCGCGCTCGAGGGCAGCACCGCCACCGTGCCGCGCTGCCGCGCCATGTCGACGGCCACGGGTGCGGTGGCGGCGTAGCGCGAGGTGCCACCGAGCGCAGCGATCCGCTCGGCGATGAGCGGCCCGGAACCGTCCCACGCCGTGTACACGACGTCGAGGTCACGCAGCGGCCGCGCGCCGCGTCGGGGCCCCTCGACGCCGCTCGGCACGAAGGTCGCGAGCCGGTCGGTGCCCAGACGCGTGGCCACGACGTGTCGCGGCAGCTGCATCTGCTCGGCCACCCCCACGACGGCCACGTCGAGGCTGCCCTCGTCGACGTAGGTGACCATCTCGCGGCCGTGGTAGACGATCTGGCGCACCTGCACCTCGTCGCCGACGAGCGCGTCGAGGAGCGGGAAGAGGTAGGCCGACAGTCCGGCGAAGGTGCCGATGCGGAGCGTGCGGGCCCGGGCTGCCGACCGGACGTTCGCGAACACCTGCTCGAGGTGGCCGAGGATGTGCTCGGCCTGACGCACCAGCTCCGTCCCGGCCGGGGTGGCTGTCGACCCGGTGGAGCCTCGAACGAAGAGCGCTGTGCCACAGTGCCGTTCGAGCCGCGAGAGCCGCTGGGAGAGGGCCGGCTGGCTGACCAGCAGCTCGCGGGCAGCGGACCCGAGGGACTGGGTGCGATGGAGCGTCACGACGAGGCGCAGGTCGTCGATGTCGGGCGTTCCAGCCGATGAGGTCATAGGACCACCTTATGACCCCTGCAGAACAACAGCCGTCTACCGGCGCCGTCGCCTCCCGGGGGAGCCTCGACGCATGGGTCCGAGACGTGCCATCGCCGTGGTCCTCGCCTCCAACGCGGTCGAGTACCTCGCCTTCCGCTTCACCCAGGTCGCGCTGCCCGTCGTCGTCCTCCAGCAGCTCGGGTCGGCGTCGACGGCGGGGCTGGTCGCGGGCGCGTCCGGCGTGCCGGTGCTCCTGTCGCCGTGGTGGGCGCGCCGCCTGCGGCACCGGGTGGTGGACGGCCGCGGCCTCGCGGTCGTGGCGCTCTGCCAGGCGGCTGCGCTCGCGCTCGTGCCGATCGCGGTGTGGCTGGGTCTGCTGCACCCGCTGCTCCTCGTCGTGGTCGGTCTGGTCGCCGGCGCCGGCGACGCCCTCGCCGCCCCCGGGCGCACGGCGCTGCTCGGCGACCTCGGTGACCGGATCGGCGAGGCCACGGCGACGCGGGCCGTCACGTGGGACGACGCGTCGCGCCGGGCCACGATGGTCGCCGGTCCCGCCCTGGCCGGTCTGGGCGTCCACGCCGGGCTCGTCGACGCGATGCTGTGGGTCGAGGCGGCCGGCCTCGTGGTGTCGGCCGTCGTGGTGCGTCGTGTCGTCCTCGACCACTCCTCGGACCCGGCGTCCCGACCCGTGGACGCCGCCCACCTCGCGACCGGCGCGGACCGTGCCCCCGGCATCCTCGAGTCGGTGCGCGCGCACCCCGACGTCGTCCGCGGGTGGGTCATGCGCGGCACGAGCTGCCTGCTGTGGTTCGCCTTCGTCCTCGGGCTCGCCGTCGCCGGCGAGCGCTCGGGCCAGCCGGGCGTCCTCTACGCGTGCGGGCTGTCGGCGTACGGGATCGGCTCGCTCGTCACCACGGTCGTCGTGGCGCACCGCCCGCTCTCCGGGCGCCCGCTCCGGCTGGCGGTGCTCGCGTGGGTCGGGCAGGGGGTCGCCTTCGCCGTCATGGGGCTGGCCCTGACGCCGGCGGCGGTGGCCGTGACCGCGGCCGTCGCGGGCCTCGTCACGGTCGTCGGCATCCGGGCCATCACCCAGGTGATCCTCACGCAGACCTCCGGGGCGCCCCGCCGCTCGGCGCTGGCCGGCCAGACGGTCGTCGTCAACGCCTCGTCCTCGCTCGGGCTGTTCGCCGGTGGCGTCGTCATCGACCACGCCGGGGTGGGCCCGACGCTGGTCGGAGCCGGCCTCACCACGGCGCTCGTGGCCGTCGCGGCGGGTTGCCTGCCGGCGCGCGAGCCCACGTCACCAGCATCCGGGACGACCGTGGATTCGGGCGCCGCCGTGACCTGACCGGCGGTAGGTTCGGGGCTGTGACCTTCGAGGTTGCGGCCGGCGCCTACGACCGCTTCATGGGCCGCTACTCCGGTCCGCTCGCCACCCGCTTCGCGGACTGGGCCGGGGTCGGCCCAGGGGGCGGCCACGCCCTCGACGTCGGCTGCGGTCCGGGAGCGCTGACGCGGGTCCTCGTCGACCGTCTCGGCGTCGGCGCGGTGTCGGCGGTCGACCCGTCGCAGCCGTTCCTGGCCGCGCTGCGGCAGGCCTTCCCGACGCTCGACGTCCAGCAGAGCGGCGCCGAGCAGCTGCCCTACCCGGACGACCTCTTCGACGTCGCCCTCGCCCAGCTCGTCGTGCACTTCATGGCCGACCCGGTCGGAGGGCTGCGCGAGATGGCCCGGGTGACCCGGCCCGGCGGGACGGTCGCGGCCTGCGTGTGGGACCACGCCGGGGGAGGCGGGCCGCTGGCCCTGTTCTGGCAGGCGGTCGCCGACCTCGACCCGGAGGCGCATGGCGAGGGCGACCTGCCCGGAGCCTCGGAGGGCAGCCTCGCGCTCCTCTTCGACGCGGCGGGCCTCACCGGCATCGAGGACACCTCGCTCGTCGTCCCGGTGCGGCACGAGTCCTTCGAGGAGTGGTGGGAGCCGTACACGCTCGGCGTCGGCCCGGCGGGCGACTACGTCCGTTCGCTGGCGCCCGACCGACGCGACGCCCTCCGCGAGCGGTGTCGCGAGCTCGCGCCCGACGCCCCCTTCCACGTGCTCGCGAACGCGTGGGCCGTGCGGGCCCGCGCCTGAGGCGTCCACGGGCTGGTCGCGCAGGGGTCGCGGACGGTCGCGACCGGCGGGTAGCCCTACAGTTGGCGCCATGTTCTACAGCCTCGGGCGCAACCTGCTGTACCCGCTGTCCCATGCGCTGTACCGCCCCACGATCGAGGGCAAGGAGAACATCCCGCGCGAGGGCGGGGTCATCGTCGCGAGCAACCACCTGTCCTTCATCGACTCCTTCGCCATCCCGCTCGCCTCGCCCCGCCAGGTGCGCTTCCTCGCCAAGGAGGAGTACTGGACGGGCCCCGGCATCGGGGGCTTCCTGCGCAAGGGCTTCTTCAGCGCGGTCGGCATGGTGCCGGTCAACCGGCACTCACCGACGGCGGCGCAGGAGAGCCTCGACGCCGCTCTCGAGGTGCTCAAGAACGGCGACGCCTTCGGCATCTACCCCGAGGGCACCCGCTCCCGGGACGGCCGGCTCTATCGAGGCCGCACCGGCGTCGCCTGGCTCGCGCTGACGGCACGGGTGCCGGTCGTGCCGGTCGGGCTCATCGGCACCGAGGACATCCAGCCGGTGGGCGCGAGCTTCCCCCGCCTGGCGAAGGTCACGGTGCGCTTCGGCGAGCCGATCCCGGTCGAGGAGTACCAGGGCATGCCGGCCGGCAAGGCTCGGCGCCTGCTCACCGACCGCGTCATGGAGGCGATCGCCGCCCTCTCCGGCCAGGAGCGGGCCGACACCTACAACGAGGTTCCCGGCGGGGAGCCGACCCTCTGAGCCACGGGCCCGACCGACCGGTCTCGGCGGTCTCGGGCACCATCTCGTGCAGGTGCTGTAGTCCGGCTACTGCACCTGCACGTTGCAGATGCGACCAAGTCGCATCTAGCGTGACCTCGTGACCGCACCGACCACGACGCCGTCCCGCCCCGTGCGCGCCCGCCTCGCCGCCCACATCGGCCGGCAGGAGCGTCGGAGCATCGCCGGCATGGCGGTGTTCGTGGCCCTGCTGCATGTCGTCGGGTGGGGACTGCTCGTCTTCCTGGTGGCGCCGGCCGAGTACCGGGTGGCGGGGCAGCTGTTCGGCGTCGGCCTCGGGGTCACCGCCTACACGCTCGGCATGCGGCATGCCTTCGACGCCGACCACATCGCCGCGATCGACAACACGACGCGCAAGCTGCTGGCCGACGGTCAGCGCCCGATGAGCGTCGGGTTCTGGTTCAGCCTGGGCCACAGCTCGGTCGTCTTCGTCATGGTCATGCTGCTCGCCGCCGGCATCCGCGCCCTCGCCGGCGCCCTCACCGACGGCGGCTCGACGCTGCAGCAGGTCACCGGCGTCTGGGGCACGACGGTGTCCGGCGTCTTCCTCGTGCTCATCGGCCTCGTCAACCTCGCCGCCCTCGTGGGCATCCTCAAGGTGTTCCGCCGGATGCGGGCGGGGCACTACGACGAGGCCGAGCTCGAGCGGCAGCTGGACAAGCGCGGCTTCCTCAACCGCATCCTCGGCCGGGTCACGCGCACCGTGACCAAGCCGTGGCACATGTACCCGGTCGGCCTGCTCTTCGGCCTCGGCTTCGACACCGTCACCGAGGTCGGGCTGCTCGTCATCGCCGGTGGCGCCGCCGCGGCCGCCCTGCCCTGGTACGCGGTCCTCGTGCTGCCGGTGCTCTTCGCCGCCGGCATGTCGCTGCTCGACTCGATCGACGGCACGTTCATGAACGTCGCGTACGGGTGGGCCTTCAGTCGCCCGGTCCGCAAGATCTACTACAACATCACCGTCACGGCCCTGTCGGTCGCGGTCGCCCTCCTCATCGGCGTCATCGAGCTCGTCGGGCTGCTCGCCGACAAGCTCGGCATCACCGAGGGGCCGCTCGCCTGGGTGGCCTCGATCGACCTCGGCGACGTCGGTTTCTGGATCGTCGGCCTCTTCGTCGTCACCTGGCTCGTGTCCGTCGCGGTGTGGCGGTACGGGCGCATCGAGGAGCGCTGGGAGGCCTCGCTCGCCGACTGACGCGTGTGCGCCGACGCGTGTCCCGACGCGCCGACTCAGCCGGGGCGCACCTCGCGGGCGGCGCGCAGGCGGGGGAGGGCGGCCTCGAGGGAGTCGGCGGTCGCGGTGAGGCAGATGCGGAACCAGCCCGGCGTCTCGAAGATCGTCCCCGGCATCACGAGCACGCCGCGAGCCGCCAGGTCCGCGGAGAACTCCTCGTCGTCCGGCACCGGGGAGCGCACCCAGAGGTAGAAGGTGCCCTCCGGCGTCGCGACCTCGAACCCGGCCTCCCGCAGCCCGGCCACGGTCCGGTCGCGCTTGGCCTCGAGCCCGGCGACGTCGTGCGAGAGCTGCTCGAGCCGGGGCGTCGCGTGCTGCATGACGGCGTTCGGGAACAGCCAGCCGGCGGCGATCTGCATCATGTCGACCGCCTCGAGCAGCTCCTCCCGCCCCGTCACGCCCGGTGGCACGGCGAGGTAGCCGAGGCGCTGGCCGGGCGCGAGCAGCGTCTTGCCGTACGAGTAGCAGACCAGGGTCTGCTCGTAGAACTCCGCTGGACTGTGGAACTCGTTGCCGGAGAACACGATTCGGTTGTACGGCTCGTCCGACACGATCCAGATCCGGCGGCCGTGCCGAGCCGACGCCTCGTCGAGGAGCCGGGCCAGCGTGCGCAGCGTGGTGGGGGAGTAGATGCGTCCGGTCGGGTTGTTCGGCGAGTTGACGATGACGATGCGGGTCCGCGGCCCGATGGCCGACGCGATGGCGTCGAGGTCGAGGTCGAAGCTGGGTTGCAGCGCCGCCACCTTGACCGGCACGAGCCCGGCCTCGAGCGCGAGCGGCTCGTAGAGGAACCACGGCGGCAACGTGTAGACGACCTCCTCGCCCGGGTCGGCGAGCACCTTCATCGCCACCGTGATCGCGCCGAACCCGCCGGTCGTCATGCGCAGGTCGTCGGCGGTCCAGCCGAGCGGCACGACCCGCTCGAGGGACGTCGCGGCCGCCTCCTGGGCGCCCGCCTCGCTCTGCTTGTAGGCGAACCACAGCTCGTCGCGGGGCACGGCCGCCTCGCGCAGCGCCTCGACGAACTCCGGTCGCTGGATCTCGTGCGGGTCGCCGAAGGTGAGGTCGACGACGCCCGGCTCGAGGCGTCGCTCGGCGTACCCCGAGCGCATCCGGAAGTCGAACATCGCGCGGAACGGGGCCGCGGCCTGCACCCGGGCGGCGCGTGCCGACGTCGTCGCGCGCGTGGTCCCGGGCGCCACCGTGGTCTGGGGTTCGCCCCGGCCGGTTCCGGCGTCTGCTGCCTGCTCGCCCATCGCCCTCCCTCGGACGTGCGGATCGACGCGTCAACGCTACGCGGGTGCCCCCGCGCGCGTCCGCGGTTCGGTGCCGCCGGTGCTGCCCGGCGGGCTTAGGGTTGCGGTGTGTACGAAGGCGCGGTCCAGGACCTCATCGACGAGCTCGGGCGGCTTCCCGGCGTGGGGCCCAAGAGCGCCCAGCGCATCGCCTTCCACCTGCTCCAGGCCGACTCGGAGGACGTGACGCGCCTCGTCACGGCGCTGACCGAGGTCAAGGCTCGCGTCCGGTTCTGCGAGGTCTGCGGCAACGTCGCCGAGCAGGAGCGCTGCGTCATCTGCCGCGATCCGCGGCGCTCGCCGGCGGTGATCTGCGTCGTCGAGGAGCCCAAGGACGTCGTCGCCATCGAGCGCACCCGCGAGTTCCGCGGCACCTACCACGTGCTCGGCGGCGCGATCAGCCCCATCGACGGCATCGGCCCCGACGACCTGCGCGTCCGCGAGCTGATGACCCGTCTCGCCTCGGGCGAGGTCGAGGAGGTCATCATCGCCACCGACCCCAACCTCGAGGGCGAGGCCACCGCCACCTACCTGTCGCGGCTGCTGCGCGACGTCGGCGTCACGGTCACCCGCCTCGCCTCCGGCCTGCCGGTCGGCGGCGACCTCGAGTACGCCGACGAGGTCACCCTCGGGCGGGCCTTCGAGGGTCGCCGACGCGTCGACGCGTGAGCCCCCGTCGCGTCGACGCGTGAGGCTGCGCCCACCGTCCACCGACGCCCCGGTCCCGGGCCCCGGCGGCATCAGCGGATGCGGCATGCTGGTGCCCATGAGCACGGAGCCGGGGACCGCAGCCACCGCAGACCGTGAGGTCGACGACCTCGCCGGTCTCGCCGACCTCACCGCCGCCGAGGCGAGCGCCTTCCTCACCTCGGTCACCGAGGTGGCCTCGGGCAGCTCGCCCGACACCGCCCTGCCGATCCTGACGCTGGCCCTGTCGCAGGTGCTCGTCGCGGGCGCGCGGCTCGGCGCGATCCAGGACGTCGTCCCCGAGGAGCGCTTCGAGCCGGACGCGGGCGAGGACGATGCCGACCCGCTGCGCACCGGCCTGGCCAACGTCTTCGCGGGCATCGACGACTACGTCTACGTCATCGACCCCATCACCTCGTCCGAGCGGGCCGACGGCTCGATCACCAACGACCTCGTCGACGTCGCGGTGGCCCTGAGCCACGGGCTCAAGCACTACGCGTCGGGGCGTCGCGTCGAGGCGCTGTGGTGGTGGCAGTTCAGCTACCTGTCCGAGTGGGGCGACCGCGCCCTGGTGGCCCTGCGCGCGCTCCAGTCGATCCTGTCGCACCTGCGGCTCGACGTCGACGACGAGACCGTCGGCGAGGCCGAGTTCGACGCGCTGCACCCCTGACGCGTCTGCGGCCGCAGCGCGGCCCGGGGTCCCGGGGAGCCGCAGATCTTCCGGTGTGCCGAGCACGTCGGCGGACGTCTCACCATGATGACCGGTCGGTGGCCGGACGCCCCGTCGTGCCTAGACTCGGGGTGCCCTGTCAGCGAGCAGATCCCGAGCAGATCCGGAGCCACGAGTGAGCATCGTCGTCCAGAAGTACGGCGGGTCGTCCGTGTCCGACGCCGAGGCCATCAAGCGCGTGGCCCGCCGCATCGTCGAGACGCAGAAGGCCGGCCACTCGGTCTGCGTCGTCGTCTCGGCCATGGGCGACACGACGGACGAGCTGATGGACCTCGCCGAGCAGGTGACGCCGACGCCGCCGGCCCGCGAGCTCGACATGCTGCTGACCTCCGGCGAGCGCATCTCGATGGCCCTCGTCGCGATGGCCATCGCGCAGCTCGGCGCGGAGGCGCGGTCGTTCACCGGCAGCCAGGCCGGCGTCATCACCGACGACGCGCACGGCGCCGCCCGCATCATCGACGTGACGCCGGGGCGCATCCAGAGCGCGCTCGAGGCCGGCCACATCGCCATCGTCGCCGGCTTCCAGGGCGTCAGCCAGACGACGAAGGACATCACGACGCTCGGTCGTGGCGGCTCCGACACCACGGCTGTGGCGCTTTTGTTTTTTATTTTTTCGGAGTTCTGCGAGATCTACACCGACGTCGACGGCGTCTTCACCGCCGACCCGCGTGTCCTGCCGACCGCCCGCAAGCTCGACGTCCTGTCGATGGAGGAGATGCTCGACCTCGCCGCCAACGGCAGCAAGAT
>JAEWFB010000245.1 GCA_023389095.1 Actinomycetes bacterium | reverse complement strand
CTCGTCATCCCGGACCGCCGCGGCAACCACCGGCTCGACACCCTGCGCAACGTCGTGGCCGACCCTCGGGTCGGGCTCATCTTCCTCGTCCCGGGCATCGGCGAGGAGCTGCGGGTGCGGGGCACCGCGGTCGTGTCGACCGATCCTGCCGAGCTGGCCCGGCATGCCGTGCGTGGCGTCCTGCCGGCGTCGGTGCTCGTCGTCTCGGTCGAACGCGTCTACTTCCAGTGCGCCCGCGCCATCAGGCGCAGCCACCTCTGGGACCCCACCTCCCACGCCGAGCGCAGCGCCGTCCCGACCGCCGGCCGGATGACCCGCGAGGCGGGTGGCTTCAGCTCCGACGCTGAGGCCGAGGCCTACGACGCCGCGCTCGACGCCCGCCAGGAGGCGACGCTGTACTGACGCGTCCGCGCCGCTACGCGCGGGGGTCACTCGTCGCCGTTGGCGATGCGCTCGTGGTGGTGGATGACCTCGGCGATGATGAAGCCGAGGAACTTCTCGGCGAAGACCGGGTCGAGCCCCGCCTCGTCGGCGAGGATGCGCAGGCGGGCGATCTGGCGCTCCTCGCGGGCCGGGTCGGCCGGTGGCAGGTGACGCTCGGCCTTGAGGACGCCGACCTGCTGGGTGCACTTGAAGCGTTCGGCGAGCAGGTGGATGAGCGCGGCGTCGATGTTGTCGATGCTGCTGCGCAGGCGCAGGAGCTCGGCGGGGGTCGCGTCGTCGACGGTCGGGGACGGCTGCTCGCTCACCCCGTCAGCCTAGGTCGGTCACCGTTCGACGAAGCCGTCGATCCCGTCCTTCGGGACGGCCTCCTGGCGCACGACGGACTCGACGCGTCCCGGGCGACGCGTCGTCGTCGGCTCCTCGCGCAGCAGCTGCTCGAGCCGGTCCACGGCGTCGTCCGGCCCCTGGGCCACGACCTCGACGCGTCCGTCGGCGGTGTTGCGGGCGTGTCCGACGAGGCCCAGCTCCAGGGCCCGGGCGCGGGTCCACCACCGGAAGCCGACACCCTGGACCCGGCCCCGGACGAACATCCTCGCGCGCACCGTTGCCACCATGGCGCCACGGTACGACGCCCGTGTCCGGACCGGTCCACCGGCGGGTATGAGGATGGCTTGCCCGCGTGGCGCCGCCACGATGTCACCACGCGTCCCTATGCTCACTCCAGGCACGAGCGATGACTCCACTCACCGCGGCCCCACGAGGAGGCGACGTGGCGACGTCGACGATGAGCAGGGCGACGGACCGGTCGGTCGACCGGCCTGGGGTCGGCGACGCGTCGGAGCGGACCGGCCACGGGTCCTCGCGACCCGGGCGCATCGAGGGCCTCGACGGCCTGCGTGCCCTCGCCATCGCCGGTGTCCTCGTCTACCACCTCGACCCGGCGTGGCTGCCGGGCGGCTTCCTCGGCGTCGACGTGTTCTTCGTCGTCTCCGGCTTCCTCATCACGACGCTCCTCGTGCGCGAGCACCGGCGCACGGGCCGCATCGCCTTCGGGCAGTTCTGGCTCCGGCGGGCGCGGCGGCTGCTGCCGGCCCTCGTCCTCTGCGTCGTCACGAGCGTGCTCATCGCGCGGCTCGTGAGCCAGGACCTCCTCGTCGACGTCGGCCGCCAGATCGCCGGCGCCCTGACCTTCTCGACGAACTGGGTCGAGATCACCGCCGGCTCGAGCTATTTCGACCAGACCGCGCCGCAGCTGTTCATGAACTTCTGGTCGCTCGCCGTCGAGGAGCAGTTCTACCTGCTCTGGCCGGCCATCACCCTCGGCCTGCTCGCCGTCGGCTCCGCGCGCGTGAGGGTCGGGGCCGCCGTGGCCATCGGTGGGGCCTCCGCCCTGCTCATGGCCGCGCTCTTCTCTCCCGACGCCGACCCGACCCGCGTGTACTACGGCACCGACACGCACGTCATGGGCCTCATGGCCGGGGCCGCCCTCGCCTTCGCGTGGGCCAGCCCGTCGCTCGCGCTGCACGTGCGGCCCTCGCGCTGGGGCTCGTACGGGCGGTGGGCCGTGCCGGCCGCCGGCGCCGTCCTCGCCGGGGCGATGGTCCTGCTCGACGAGCAGTCGCCGTGGACCTTCCGCGGCGGGATCGTCGTCGCCTCCCTCGCCACGGCGGTCCTCGTCATGGGCATCATCGACCGCCGCTCCACCGGCCCCGACGCCTTCCAGCGGGTCGTGCGCCACCCGGCCGCCACGTGGGTCGGTGCGCGGTCCTACTCGATCTACCTCTGGCACTGGCCGGTCATCCTCCTCGTGGGGCTCGACAACCCGTCGGCCCCGGGCACCACGTGGCACGACCTGACGCGGCTCTGGTGCGTCCTCGTGACCCTCGCCCTCGCCGACCTCACCTTCCGGTTCGTCGAGACCCCGTTCCGCACGCTCGGCTTCCGCGGTGTCGCCCGACGCGTCGGCGGCCTGCTCATCGGACTGACCACCCGCGGTCGGCGCGTCGTCGCCGGCGTCGCAGCCGTCCTCGTCGTCGGCACCACGGTCGTCGTCGTCACGGCACCGGACATGACCGAGACGGCGCGCATGCTCGCCGCCAACGAGGCCGCGGCCGATGCCTCGACGCCGGCCCCCCGTGCCTCCACCGGCACGCCCGCCGTGTCCCCGTCGGCGGCGGCCCCCTCGACCGGAGCGACCCGTCCGGCCACCACCGGGTCCGGCAGACCGGGCGCGACGGGCGCGACGGCCGGGGCCGGCACGACGGCGGGCCCGGCCTCGTTCGCCATGCCGAGCGGGGACGAGATCGACGCCTACGGCGACTCGATCATGGTCGGCAGCCTGCAGGCGCTGCGCTACTACTTCCCGGGCATCCGCATCGACGCCAAGTCCAACCGTCGCTGGTCCGACGGCCTCACCGAGGTCACGGCCCGCGGCGATGCCAACCGCCGGGCGGTCGTCCTCGCCTTCGGCACCAACGCCGGGGTCGACGCCGCCCGCGTCGAGGACGTCCTCTCGGCGCTCGGACCGAACCGGATGGTCGTCCTCGTCAACCTCATGGGCCCGTTCGCCCGCATCGACGGCGACAACGCGACCCTGGCGCTCGTCGCGAGCCGGCACCGCAACGTCGTCGTCGCCGACTGGGCCGATGCCGTGCGTGCCCACCCCGACCAGGTGCAGTCCGACCGGATACACCCGACGCTGACCGGCGCCCACCTGTTCTCCAAGACGGTGCGGCAGGCCCTCGCCGACCTCTCCGAGCGCCGCACGGGCAAGGCCGTCGTGCTCAAGGACCTCCCGATCCCCTGAGGCAGGCTTCGGCCCCCGCGACCACGGCCGACGACGGCGCGACGGCGCTGTGACTCAGTCGGTGACGACCGGGTCGCCGACGCGCAGCACCGCCCCCTCGGCGACCGGGAGAACGGGGGTCAGGCGGATCCCGAACCACGTGGCGCCCTCCCACCGACGGTGCCGCGCCAGGGTGCGGATCGGCTCCTTCGCCGTCGTCAGGGCGGCGCGGTCGATCGTGGTCATGACGCACCGGTCGCACACCATCGTCGCCCGGAAGGGCACCCCGCCGATCGTCACGTGGCGCCAGGCGTCCTCGGCGAACGGCTCGTCGCCGTCGACGACGACGTTGGGCCGGAACCGGTCGTGTCCCAAGGGCTCCCGAGGCTCCTCATCCCGTTCGAGCGCCGTCTCGAGGAGCCAGTCGTTGAGCCGGGCGAGGGAGGCGTCGGTCGTGACGTGCAGCGGCGCGGCGTCGGACAGCGAGTTGCGGTCGCCCGCCACGCCGCCGAGATCGGGGCGCACGGCGCGCTCGGTGTCGTCGTCCTGCCATACCAGGCGCAGCGCCCGCCCGACGCGTTCGGTGAGCCACGCGTCGGCTGCCGGGCCGGCGGGCCGCGCCAGGGCCTGCCCCGAGAAGCCGACCGGGACCGGCGCCGCGTCGACCGGCCTCGCCACGTCGAGGACGGCACCGGACGCGTCGAGGAGCCGGACGTCACCGCGCGGCAGCGGTTCGGCGCGCAGGCCGAGCAGTGCGTGCTCCTCGCGGGCCGTCACCTTGGCGCCGTCGGGGTCGACGACGGCCCAGCGTCGGTCGCCGCCGATCCCCCGCTCGTCGACCACCGCCTCGCCCGACGCGACACCGGCGAGCGACTTGACGGGGTGGACGTGCAGCGAGACGACGCGCAGGCCACCCCGACGGCTCGGCGTCGTCACTCGGCGAGCCAGGCCGCGTACGCGTCGAAGGTGTACGGACGGCCGAGGAAGTCCTCGACGAGGTCGGCGGCGTCGCGCCGGCCGCCCTGGGCGAGGACCTTGTCGCGGTAGGCGCCGGCCACCTCGGGGTCGAAGAGGTCGTCCTTGTCGAAGGCCGAGAACATGTCCTTGGCGATGACGAGCGACCACATGTACGTGTAGTAGGCCGAGCTGTAGCCGTCGAGGTGGCCGAAGGCGCAGTGCATGTGGGTGCCCTCGAGGTAGGGGAACACCGAGTAGCGCGCCATGAGCTCGCGCAGCCGCGCCGTGAGGTCGTCGGTCTCCCGGGTGTGGAAGTCGTAGGACAGCGCGGCGTAGAACATCTGGGTGCGGGCCTGGTAGCCCTTGCCGAAGTCGTCGGCGCGGCGCATCGCCTCGACGAGGTCGGCGGGGATCGTGGCGCCGTCGCCGTTCCGGGCGAAGGTGGCGAGCACCGAGGCGTCCCAGGCCCACTCCTCGAGCATCTGGCTCGGCGCCTCGACGAAGTCCCACTCGGTGGCCACTCCCGAGAAGCGCACCCAGCGCTGCCGGCCGGCGACGACGTGGTGCACGAGGTGACCGAACTCGTGGAAGAGCGTGACGACCTCGTCGTGCTCCATGAGGCCGCGGTTGAAGTTGCAGACGAGGACGCCCTCGGCCAGCTGGGTGTCGGTGACACCGCGGACGAGGTCGAACTGGGCGGCGTGCTTGTACTTGCCGTCGCGTGGGTGCAGGTCGAGGTGGATGCGCCCGATGCGCCGGCCGCCGGAGGAGACGTCGTAGGTGGCGACATCGGGGTGCCAGGTGCCGGCCTCGTCGGCGGCCACCGGCGTCCACTCGAGCCCGAAGAGGCGGCCGGTGACGTCGAGCAGCCCCTGGCGCACCTGCTCGAAGGGGAAGTACGTGCGCACCTTCTGGGCGTC
>JAEWFB010000232.1 GCA_023389095.1 Actinomycetes bacterium | reverse complement strand
CCGGGCGCAGCGCTTCTTCACCCCGGCACAGCGGCGGGCGTTGGCCCGCCGGGACGGGGGTTGTTCGTATCCAGGGTGCACGATCCCGCCGCAGTGGTGCGAGGCCCACCACGTCGTGCACTGGCTGTACGGGGGCCGGACCGACCTGTGCAACGGGGCGCTGCTGTGCGGGCGCCACCACACGGTCGTGCACGAGCGGGGTCTGACCGCCACGGTGACGGCGTTCGGCGTCACCTGGCACCGGTAGCTGCCCCGCTCCGCGCCCCGGCCCACTCGGCGGGGGCGCACCAGCCTGCCCGGGCGCGGGGCATCCGGGGCGGGGCGACCCGTCGATGGGGACGGAGCGCCTGGCGGCCCGTCGATGTGGGGACGCGTGGGTGGGCGGTGGGAACCGGGAGGCGTGGCTGGGCGGTGGGAACCGGGAAGCGTGGCTGGGCGGTGGGAACCGGGAGGCGTGGCTGGGCGGTGGGAACCGGGAGGCGCGTCAGGCGTTGGGCGGGGCGGTGTCGGCGAGGATGCAGACGATGCCGCCGTCGGCAGGACCGATCTCGAGGCGTCCACCACCGACGTGGAAGGCCTGCCACCCCTCGAGCGCCTGCAGGAACCGCTTCTCCTGGTCCATCGCCTCGGGCGAGCCGGCCATCCGCGTCATGCCAGTGCCCTCGACCTTGACGAGCTCGTTCTCGGCCTTGTACGTGCCGACGATGCGGTTGACGCCGGTGGTCCCGGTGAGCAGCCCGTCCTCGCTCAACGACAGGCGGGGCCTGGGGGCGATCGTCGGGACCCCACCGATCGATGCGACGACCCAGGTGTGCGACTCCTGCTCGGCGTTGCTCATGGCCCGAGTCAACCACGGGTCTCGCGATGCGCCCGTGCCGATCCACAGCCCCGGGCGCCGGTGAGGTGACGCAGCACGGGCTGGGGACGACGCCGCCGCCCGCCCCCGCAGGTGCGCGGGGACGGGCGGCGTCGGAAGAGCGTCGGGGCTGGCGGGCCGGCCGCGGGGGCCGGCCCCGCGCGTCAGTCGGAGGAGTCCTTCGACATGCCCGTCTTGATGAGGTCCATGACCGAGCTGTCGGCGAGCGTCGTGACGTCACCGACCTCGCGGCCCTCGGCGACGTCCCGCAGCAGGCGGCGCATGATCTTGCCCGAGCGCGTCTTCGGCAGCTCGCTGACGATCATGATCGAGCGGGGCTTCGCGATGGGCCCGATCTCCTTGGCCACGTGGTTGCGCAGCTCCTGGACGAGGTCGGTGCCCTCACCCGGCTCGTCGGCCTCCTCCACGGCCTCCTGGCGCAGGATGACGAAGGCGCACACGGCCTGGCCGGTCGTCTCGTCGTTCGCACCGACGACCGCGGCCTCGGCGACCTTCGGGTGCGACACGAGGGCCGACTCGATCTCGGCCGTCGACAGCCGGTGGCCCGACACGTTCATGACGTCGTCGACGCGTCCGAGCAGCCAGATGTTGCCGTCGGCGTCGTACTTGGCGCCGTCGCCGGCGAAGTAGTACTTCTCGCCGAACCGCGACCAGTACGTCTCCTTGTAGCGCTCCGGGTCGCCCCAGATGCCGCGCAGCATCGAGGGCCACGGCTTGGTCAGCACGAGGTAGCCGACCTGCTCGGGCGTCGTGAACGGCTGGCCCTCGTCGTCGAGGATCTCGGCGCTGATGCCGGGGATCGGCTTCTGCGCGGAGCCCGGCTCGAGCGTCGTGACGCCGGGGAGGGGGCTGATCATGATGGCGCCGGTCTCGGTCTGCCACCACGTGTCGACGATCGGGGCCCGGCCCCCGCCGATGTGCTTGTGGTACCAGAGCCACGCCTCGGGGTTGATCGGCTCGCCGACCGAGCCGAGCAGCCGCAGCGAGCTCATGTCCCACTTCGCCGGGATGTCGGTGCCCCACTTCATGAAGGTGCGCACCGCCGTCGGGGCCGTGTAGAGGACCGTCACCTTGTAGTTCTGGACGATCTCCCACCAGCGGCCCTGGTGCGGGGTGTCCGGCGTCCCCTCGTACATCACCTGCGTGACACCGTTGGTCAGCGGCCCGTAGACGATGTAGGAGTGCCCGGTGACCCAGCCGATGTCGGCGGTGCACCAGTACACGTCGGTGTCGCGGTGGACGTCGTGGACGACGGCGTTGGTGTAGGCCGCCTGGGTGAGGTAGCCGCCGGTCGTGTGGAAGATGCCCTTCGGCTTACCGGTCGTGCCCGAGGTGTAGAGGATGAACAGGGGGTGCTCGGCCTCGAACGCCTGTGCCTCGTGCGTCGGGGACGCCTTCTCGACGGCCTCGTGCCACCAGAGGTCGCGGTCGTCGGTCCACGCGGTGTCCTGGCCGGTGCGCTTGACGACGAGCACGTGCCGGACCGACGTGTCGCCGTGGTCGAGGGCGGCGTCGACGGCCGGCTTGAGGGCCGAGGGGGCGCCGCGCCGGTAGCCGCCGTCGGCGGTGATGACGACCTTGGCCTTGGCGTCGTCGATGCGCGAGTGCAGCGCCTCGGCGGAGAAGCCACCGAAGACGACCGAGTGCGGGGCGCCGAGGCGGGCGCAGGCGAGCATGGCGACGGCGGCCTCGGGGATCATCGGCAGGTAGATCGCGACGGTGTCGCCCTTGCCGACGCCGAGGTCGGCGAGGGCGTTGGCAGCCCGCTGCACCTGCTCGTGCAGGTCGCGGTAGGTGATGTCGCGGGTGTCGCCCTCGGGCTCGCCGACGAAGTGGATCGCGACCTTGTCACCGCGGCCGGCCTCGACGTGGCGGTCGACGGCGTTGACGCACGCGTTGAGCTCGCCGTCGGCGAACCACTTCGCGAACGGTGGGTTGCTCCAGTCGAGCGACTGCGTGAAGGGCGTGCTCCACGTCAGGTAGCTGCGGGCCTGCTCGGCCCAGAAGCCCTCGTGGTCGGCGTTCGCCTGCTCGTAGAGGTCGGCGGTGCCGTTGGCCTGCGCGGCGAAGTCGGCCGGGGGCGGGAAGGTCAGGCCCTCGTGGACGAGGTTCTCGAGCGGCTTGTCGCTCACGGTGTCACCCTTTCGCATCGACGGTGGTGCGCTGGCGTCGACTCGGCGGGCGTGGGGCGCGCGGGCATCGACGATCGGCACAACTCAAA
>JAEWFB010000225.1 GCA_023389095.1 Actinomycetes bacterium | reverse complement strand
ACGCCGACCTGAGTGGCGGCGTCGATCGGCAGGGCCCACTGGCGTCCGTCGACGCGGTAGCTGCGCCACGTCGCTCCGACGGCGTCCGCCGACCACACATCGAGCTCCTCGGCCGTGAAGACCTCGTCGAGGGCGAGAACCGCGCCGTCGGCGATCGCGGAGCCGAGGCCCGGGTGGTCGATGACGAGCAGGTCGTGTCCCGCGGCGAGCTCGGCCAGCGGCCGGGCCTCGAAGTCGGCCAGGGGCTGGCTGCTCCATGCCACCGGACCCGCCTCGGGGTGCGCGGCGGCGAACGCGGCGAGCGGGCGCGTGGCCCGTGGGTGGTCCCACGTCATGCCGCGCAGCGTCATCGGGCGGCCACCACCCCGGTGCCGACGAGCTCGTCGGCACGCGTGGCGTCGATACCGAGCTCGGTGAGCAGCTCGCGGGTGTGCTCGCCGGCGCGCGGTGCCGGTCGGGTCACGGTCGGCGGTGTCGCGCTCATCCGGAACGCGAACCCCGGCGTGGTGACCGTGCCTTCGGTCGGGTGGTCGTAGGTGACGAACGACCCGTTGTGGGCCACCTGGGGGTCTTCGAGCAGGTCGTCGTAGCTGTTGACCTGCCCGACCCAGACGCCGCGCCCGCCGAGCCGCTCGATCCAGTGCCCGGTCGTGTCGAGGAGGAGGTGGCGGGCGACGACGCGGGAGATGTCGTCGCGGTGGGTGAACCCGTCCCGTTCGGCATCCCACTGGGCGAGTGTCGGCTCGTCGAACACGTCGGCAAGCACCGAGAGGTCGGCGAAGGCGAGGGAGAGGTAACCGTCCGCCGTGGCGTAGATGCCGTACGGCGCGCGGATGTAGGTGTGGGCGTGCACCTCCTCGCCGCGTCGCTGCCGCACGCCGCCGACCGTCCGGACCGACAGCTCCTGCATCTGCATCGCGATGAGGGAGTCGAGCATGTTGACCTGGACGAGCTGTCCCTCGCCGGTGCGTTCGCGGTGCAGCAGCGCCGCGAGCACCCCCTCGAAGGCCGAGTAGGCCGTGATCGCGTCCGCGAGGAAGTACGGCCCTGCCTGCGGTGGCTCGCCGTCGCGGCCACCGCTGTAGAGGGCCCCGGCGATGCCTTGCAGCAGCAGGTCCTGACCCGGCCGGCCGGCGTACGGGCCCGTCTCGCCGTAGCCCGAGATGGACGCGTAGACGATGTCGGGGCGGACGTCGCGGATCGTGGGGTAGTCGACCCCGAGGCGCTCGGCGACGCCGGGGCGGTAGTTCTGCAGGAACACGTCGGCCGACCTGACGAGCTGGTGCAGCAGTGATCGTCCGGCGTCGGACTTGAGGTCGACGGCGAGGCTGCGCTTGTTGCGGTTGAGCGAGAGGAAGGAGGCGTTCACCTCGGTGCCCAGAGCACCGCCCGCCGCGGTGTGGCGCTGCCACTCCCCGGTCGTCGGCTCGACCTTGATGACGTCGGCGCCGAGGTCCCCGAGGCGCATCGTGGCGAGGGGGCCGGCCATGGCGATGGACAGGTCGAGGACGCGGTAGCCGTCGAGGACGGGCATGGTGGGCTCGTTTCGTGTCGTGGCGCGGATGTGTCGGTGAGGGGAGCTCCGGGCTGCCCGGAAGCGCGCTCGGCCGAGGGTGGAGTCAGGAGCGGGTGGTGCGGGTGTCGCGCCTGATGTCGTGCTGGGCACCGCGGACGAGGTCGCGCATGAGCCGGGCGGCCTCGTCGGGGTCGCGGCTCTCGACGGCCTCGAGCACGGCGAGGTGGGCCGGGAGGGTGCGCTTGTTGCGGCGTACGTTGCGGGTGTGCACCTGACGCGCGGCGGCGAAGGCGACGCCCATGAGGTCGTTGAGGTGGCTGAGCAGCTGGTTGCCTCCGGCCCGCACCACCGCGCGGTGGAACTCGAGGTCGTGGCCGATGAAGGCGTCGGGGTCCTCGATGGTGGCCGCCATGCGCTCGTAGGCCTCGCGGATCGGGCGGACGACCGACTTGGAACGCGCTCGGGCGGCCAGGCGTGCCGCCTCGGGCTCGAGCGCGACGCGCAGGCCGGCGAGGTCGTCAAGCTGCCCGGGCGTCGCGTCGCCCTCGTAGCGCCAGGCCAGCACGTCCGGGTCGAGGAGGTTCCACGCCTCCTCGGGCTGGACGACCGTGCCCACCTTGGTGCGGGGGACGACGAGCCCCTTCGCGACGAGCACCTTGGTGGCCTCCCGGACCGCCGAACGGCTCGACCCGAACTCCTCGACGAGCCGGCTCTCGGTCGGCAGGGTGTCGCCGGGGACGAAGGCACCCGCGACGATGCGGGCCCCGAGGTCGTGCACGAGGCGTCCGTGGAGGCCGTCGCTCCGGTAGCCGCGGGGGCTGCGTGTCTGGTCTGTCACGAGGTCCACGCTAGCCCTCGCCATCGTCGTTCACAAGGATTGGTCCGATAATTGGATATATTTGTCTGATGAATAGATGGAGGATGCATTGACCTCTCTGAAATCCATTGCCTAGCATCGTGATACACCAACATCCGAAGATCCAGGAGCGCATACATGAGTGAACGTCGATTCGACGGCAAGGTCGCTCTCGTCACAGGCGGGGCCTCGGGCATCGGCCTCGCGACCACGCGCCGCCTCGTCTCGGAGGGTGCGAGGG
>JAEWFB010000201.1 GCA_023389095.1 Actinomycetes bacterium | reverse complement strand
CAGCCAGTGCACGACGTGGTGGGCCTCGCACCACTGCGGCGGGATCGTGCACCCTGGATACGAACAACCCCCGTCCCGGCGGGCCAACGCCCGCCGCTGTGCCGGGGTGAAGAAGCGCTGCGCCCGGCCCACGTCCAGCACCTCCGATGGCCCACCCAGCACCATCGGGATGATCCCCGCCTCGCACGCCAGCCGCCGCACCGCGCCCGGGGTCAGGACCGCGTCGTCATCGGCCACCCCGGCACCCCGGACCTGCCCCAGCAGCGCCTCCACGCTCATCGTCACCACCAGCGCCGTGCGCGGGGTGCGCGCCACCCCCTCCGGCGCCCCGACCGCCCGGCCCACCAGCTCGAGCAGCGCATCGGCCCGCCGCGTCGCCGGCGTCCGCGGATCCACACCACCCTTCGGCGCATCGGCGCCGACGGTGGTCCCGCTCTGCACCTCGGGCCAGCCGGACCAGTCGAGGTCCGGGCGCGGGCGGGACAGCGGGTCGATCGCCGCCTCCAGGACCGCGGCCCCCTCGGGGTCCAGCCGCAGCAGGAAGTCGACGAACCCGGCACACGAGCCCACCCGGCGCAGCGACCGGCCCGCCCGCAGGCCCCGCTCCCCCGCCTCGGCCTCGGCCGGCGGGCGCAGACTCGCCCGGGCATGACCGACCAGCCGGCGCAGCTCGCGCACCGTCAACACCGGCGCCGCCTCCACCAACGAGGCCACCACATCATCCAGGTGGTCCCGGTCGGCCACCGCGGCCAGGTCGCGCTGGAACCGCACGATGACCCCGGCCTGCGCCGCCGATACCTCACACGCCGCCACCAGGGCGGCCAGCGCCGCCCAGCGCGGCTCACGCAAGGCCGACCCCAACAAGCTCAGCGTCGCGGCCTCCCCACCCTCGAGTGCCACGGCCACGGTGGGACTGCCGCCGCCATCAACGGTGTCGGCATCGGCACCGGCGCGAGCGCCGGCGACGGACCGGAGCCAGTCAGCCCCGCCCAGGGTGACCGCCCCGGCCAGCCCCCGTTCGTCCGCCTCACGGGCGACCATGACGCTCAACGCCTGCGCCGCCTCGCGCAGCGCCTGCGCGTACGCGAACGCGTCGCCCACCTCCTCATCGCTCAGCGACCACAGGGGGCCCTCCGTCGCCAATGCACGCACAGAGCTGACCATGTTCGCCAGCTGTCGCGTCAGATCCGCTGAAGCTCCGGTGGCGCCCCCGGCGTCGTCCGGCGCACCTTGGAGCGACCGGAGCGGGAGCGACTCCGAGCCGGCGCCGGCAGCATCGCCGGAGCTCGACAGTCCCGGGTCCGGAAGCGTCGGAGGCATCTCGGCGCCGGCACGCGCCCGAACCGACCGCGTCGACACCACAGGCGCCGACGACGGGCCGGGGTCGGCGAGCCGCGTGTCGAGGAGCATGGTTCCACCCTAGACTCGACCACTGACAATGCATGACGATGACATTCGGAGGAGCAGTGCCACACCGTTCGAAGGGCACCGGCGGTCGCCACGCCATCGACGTCGTCCGTCCCAGTGAGCGCGTCGAGCACACCGACCTCCACAACCACACTGACCAGACCAACCGCCCCGGGCGCGCCGAGCGGGCCAAGATGATCTCCGTCCGCCTCACGATGGACGAGTTCGAGGCCCTGTCGGTAGCGGCCGGCACGCTCGGCATCGGGCCCTCCACCCTGGCCCGCACCCTGATCCGTCGTGGACTCTCAGAGCAGGCGCCCGCACCGTCGGCTGTGGAGAGCCACCTCGAGGCACACCTTCAGGCCAACCTGCAGTCGGACCTCGTGGCGCGAGTCGAGGCGCTCGAACGCTGGGTCGCCGAGCACTGACCCCTCGACGGCGCGGGCCGTCGCACAGTCCTTGGGACGGGCTCGATTCGGACTGAGGTCCGGTTGCGTGGTATTCGTTGAAGCGTGAAGCAGCTTCGTGTCGTCGTGTCCAGCACCCGTCCCGGCCGCATCGGTCCCGTCGTGGCCGAGTGGATCGCCGCCCAGGCACCCGCGGACGAGTGGCAGGTCGAGCTCGTCGACCTGTCGACCCTCCCGTTCTTCGACGAGGAGGACATGCCGAAGAACGGCAACTACGCCAAGCCGCACACCAAGGCGTGGGCCCAGCAGGTGTTCGAGGCCGACGCCGTCGTCGTCGTGACGCCGCAGTACAACCGCAGCTTCCCGGCCCCGATCAAGAACGCCGTCGACTACCTCTTCGCCGAGTGGCACGCCAAGCCCGTCGCCCTCGTCGGCTACGGCTGGACCGGCGCATCCGACGCCACGGCCGACCTCACGAAGGTCCTCGGCCACGTCAAGGCCGACGTGGTCGGCTCGACCGGTCTCGTGTTCACCCAGGACGTCTCCCCCGCCGGTGAATTCACGGTCACCGACGAGCGACGCGCCGAGCTGACCACCCTGTTCGAGGCGCTCGCCGCCAAGGTCGAAGAGCCGGTCGGCGCCACCGCCTGACCGCACGTAGTCCCTGGTCGCGTATGCCCACGTGGCTCGTCGCGACGCGCGGCGGTCGCTGGGGCTGCGGCTGGGCGACGTGTGTCGCGCACCCCTGTCGACGCACTACCGTCAGGGGGTGAGCCATCACAGCCCCGAGACCATGACCGCCGAGACCGAAGCCGATGCCCGTTCATCGGAGCCCGGTTGGACGGAGGGTGCGGCCGTCGAGTCGGAGACGAGCTTCGCGGACCTTGGGCTGGACGACAAGGTGCTCAAGGCGCTGCGCGACGTGGGCTACGAGCACCCATCGCCGATCCAGGCCGCGACGATCCCGGCCCTGCTCGAGGGCC
>JAEWFB010000191.1 GCA_023389095.1 Actinomycetes bacterium | reverse complement strand
TCCGCGACGCCCTGGCCGGCCGGGCCGGCAGCCCCGCCGACGCCGTCGCCCATGCCGCGTCGCTCGGTTGGGACATCGACCGCCCGCTCGTCGTCGTCGTGGCCGAGACCGACGAGGACGACGACCGCACGACGCGCGACCCCGAGGAGGTGCGCTTCCTCCAGCAGCGGTTCGCCCGCGCGTGGACGCACGCCGTCGCGGTCCGTGACCCGCGCTCGCCCGTCATGGGGTTCAGCCGCGAGGTCGTCACCCTCGTCCCGGTGCCCGAGGGCGCCGACACCGACCGCGTCATGCGCGTCGTCGGCGACCTCGTCCGCGTCGTTCGGGGCGACGGCGGCGGGGGGCGGCGCAGCTTCTCGGCCGGCGTCTCCCGGCCCATCACGTCGGCGGCCGGGCTCGCCCAGGCCTACGACGAGGCGCTGTCGGCCGTCACGGTGGGGCGCCAGATGCACGGCGACGGCGCCCTGGCCCACGTCGACGGCCTCGGCATCTACCGCCTGCTCGCGCTGGTGCCCGACGGCGCCGACCTGCGCCGGTTCGTCCACGAGTCGCTGCGCGAGCTGGCCACCGACGACTCCGCCGAGAACTCGGGGCTGCGCGACACCCTCCGCGTGCTGCTCGACACCAACCTCAACGTCGCCGAGACGGCCCGCCTGCTCTTCTTCCACTACAACACGCTGCGCTACCGCATCGCCAAGCTCGAGAAGATGCTCGGACCGTTCACGACCGACCCCGACCTGCGGCTCACCCTCGCCCTGGCCCTGAAGATCCACGCCATGCGCGGCATCTGACCTCCCTCGCCCTACGGCACGACCTGCCAGAGGGCCTCCGTCGGCGTGTATCAACGTTTGACGAACGCAATCCCCTGACCCGGGAGTAGTTTTCGCCCATCCCGGAGTGGGACGTGACCCGCATCACGCATGCGGCAACCATAGGAGTCGGAATGGCTTTGGGCTGGAAACTGCACGGGGACGGCAAGACGCTGGGGCCCGACGACGTCGTCGCCCCCGACGAGCGGCTCTCGTGGGGCAGGACGGTCGGGCTCGGCGCCCAGCACGTCGTCGCGATGTTCGGCGCGACGTTCGTCTTCCCCCTCGTCATGGGCCTCAACCCGCAGCTCGCGATCATGATGAGCGGCATCGCGACGATCTGCTTCCTGCTCATCGTCAAGGGCAAGGTGCCGAGCTACCTCGGCACGTCGGCGAGCTTCGTCGGGGCGGTCATCGCGATCCGCGCCCAGGGCGGCACGTCGCAGGAGGTCACCGGCGCCATCCTCGTCGCGGGCCTCGTGCTCGCGCTCGTCGGCGTGGCCGTCCACTTCCTCGGCTCGACGGTGCTCCACAAGGTGCTGCCGCCGGTCGTCACCGGTGCCGTCGTCATGCTCATCGGCTTCAACCTCGCGCCGGTCGTCGCCGGCATCTACTGGCCCCAGGACCAGTGGGTCGCGCTGCTCGTCATGACCTTCACCATCGTCTGCGCCGTCGCGTTCCGGGGCTTCATCTCCCGCATCGCAGTCTTCCTGGCCCTGATCTTCGGCTACGTCATCTCCTGGCTGTTCGACAAGCTCTTCGGCCAGATCACGTCCTACGACGCCGGCGCCGGCAAGGTCACGACGCACTTCCGCACGAACTTCGACAACATCACCAACGCGTCCTGGTTCGGCTTCCCGCCCCACACCGAGATCGTGGGCGGCAAGGAGATCGTCGGCATCCACGCGCCCTCCTTCTCGATCGCGGCCATCCTGCTCGTGCTCCCGGCCGTCATCGCCCTCGTCGCCGAGAACACCGGCCACGTCAAGGCCGTCGCCGAGATGACGAAGGCCGACCTCGACCCCTACATGGGCCGTGCCATCGCCGCCGACGGCATCGGAACCGTCATCGCGAGCTCCGTCGGCGGCTCGCCGACGACGACCTACGCGGAGAACATCGGGGTCATGGCCGCGACGCGCGTCTACTCCACGGCGGCGTACTACGTCGCCGCGACCGTGGCGATCATCTTCGGCCTCTCCCCGAAGTTCGGTGCCCTCGTCGCCTCGGTGCCCGGTGGCGTGCTCGGCGGCATCACCGTCGTGCTCTACGGCATGATCGGCCTGCTCGGCGCGAAGATCTGGAAGGAGAACGGGGTCGACTTCGGCAACCCCATCAACCTCGTCCCGATCTCCGCCGGCATCATCATCGGCATCGGCGGCGTCGAGCTGAAGTTCACCGACAGCTTCACCCTCGGCGGCATCGCGCTCGGCACCATCGTCGCCGTCGGCGCCTACCACCTGGCCCGCACGCTCGCGCCGGCCGACCTGCGTGAGCGGGCCGACGCCACGGGCGGCACCATGATGTCGCTGGGCAAGGCCGAGTACGGCGACAGCGACGGCATCGACGACCTCTACCAGGACGCCCCCGGCGGCCCGGACCGTCGACACTGACGCTTCCCGCACCACACGCACGACCCGCGTGGCCCCCGACACCGTCGGGGGCCACGCCCTTTCCCGGTGGCGGTCAGGCCCCCTACCGGTCAGACATCGGCGCCCGGACCCGGTTCCTTCGGCAAGACGTGCCAAAACCCACGGCACACCGATGCACCGGGATTCTCTGGTTCCACCCCTCAACGGAAGGCAGGATCGGTTCGGTGAAGCCCGCACCATTCGTGCACCACGCACCGCGCTCCGTCGACGAGGCCGTCGCGACGCTCGCCCAGGCCGGCCATGACGGCAAGGTCCTCGCCGGCGGCCAGAGCCTCGTTCCCGTCCTCAACATGCGCCTCGCCTCGCCGGGTCACCTCGTCGACGTCAACGGCATCCCGGGGCTCGACGGCATCGACGTCACCGCCGAGGCCGTCCGCGTCGGGGCGCTCGTGCGCCACCGCGGGCTCGAACGGTCCGACGCCGCGGCGTCCGCACTGCCGCTGCTGCGCCAGGCGGTCGTCAACGTCGCACACCCGGCCATCCGCAACCGTGGCACGACCGTCGGCTCGCTCGCGCACGCCGACCCGGCCGGCGAGATGCCGTCGGTGCTGGCCCTGACCGGTGGCACCATCGAGGCCGTCGGGCCGAACGGGTCGCGCGAGATCCCGTGGGACGCCTTCTTCCTCGGCCCGCTCGAGACCTCCCTGGAGCATGACGAGCTCGTCGTCGCAGCCCGGTTCGGCCGCTTTCCCGAGGGGACCCGCACGGCCTTCGCCGAGTCGGCCCGGCGGCACGGCGACTACGCGCTGGCCGGGGTCGGCGTCGCGGTGACGCTGACCGACGGCGTCGTGTCGGCGGCACGCGCGTCGTTCGTGTCCGTGACGCCGGTGCCCTCGGTCCTCGACCTCGGTGCCGTCCTCGGCGGGCTCGAGCCGGGCACCGACGCGTGGGCCACCGCCCTCGACGCCGCCGCCGACGCCGTGGCCGAGCACGTCGACCCCGACGGCGACATCCACGCCACCGCCGAGTACCGGCGCATGCTCGCGGCCGAGCTGACCCGCCGCACCCTGACCACCGCCGTCACCGGCGCCCCGACCGCCAGCCCGAGCGAGGAGACCGGCCGATGACCGAAACCACCACGTCCACCGGCGAGCAGCTGCTCGACGTCACGATCCGCGTCAACGGCGTCGGCCGCACCGCATCGGTACCCGCCCGTCGGCTGCTGTCGGACTTCCTGCGCCACGACCTGCGCCTCACCGGCACGCACGTCGGCTGCGAGCACGGGGTCTGCGGCGCGTGCACCGTCCTCGTCGACGGCGAGCCGATGCGCTCGTGCCTCATGTTCGCCGTCACCGCCCAGGCGCACGAGGTCACGACGGTCGAGGGGCTGTGCACGGCGCCGGACGCCCGGGTCGCCCCCACCGGCGAGTCGATGAACCCGGTGCAGCAGGCCTTCGCCGAGTGCCATGGCCTCCAGTGCGGCTTCTGCACCCCAGGCTTCCTCACCACGGTCACGGCCTACCTCGAGGAGAACCCTGCTCCCACGAGCGAGGAGGCACGAGAGGCGATCTCGGGCAACCTGTGCCGCTGCACCGGCTACCAGAACATCGTCAAGAGCGTCCTGCGGGCCGCCGAGATCAAGGCCGAGATCAAGGCCGAGATCAAGGCCGAGCGGGCCTCCGACCACACGACCGAGGACCGCGCATGACGACCCAGATGTTCGGCGCCCCGGTCAAGCGCAAGGAGGACCCCCGCCTCGTCACCGGCGGTGGGCGCTACCTCGACGACCTGGGCCACGACGCCCTCGCCGCCGCGTTCGTGCGCAGCCCCTACGCGCACGCGCGCGTCGTCGACATCGACGCGTCCGACGCCATCGACGTCGACGGCGTCGTCGCCATCTACACGTGGGAGGACCTTCCCGGACGCGTCGGCGAGCCCCTGCCGCTGCTCATCCCCCACCCGACCCTGACCCACGGCCGCACCGGGTACCCGCTGGCCCGCGAGGAGGTCAACCACGTCGGCGAACCGGTTGTCATGGTCGTGGCCACCGACCGCTACGTCGCGGAGGACGCGTGCGACCGCATCCGCGTCACGTACGAGCAGCGTCCGGCCGTCGTCGGCATCGAGACCGCCCGCGAGGCAGCGCTGCTCGTGCACGACGACGTGCCCGGCAACGTCGCGGCGAACATGCTCCAGACCGTCGGCGACGTCGACACGGCGATGGCCTCGGCGCCGCACCGGCTGACGCTCGACCTCGACATCGAGCGCAGCGCCTGCATGCCGATGGAGGGCAAGGGCGTGTACGCCCGGTGGGACGACGAGAAGGGCGAGCTGCGGATGTACTCGTCGACGCAGACGTCGACGGGTGTGCGCGCGGCCGTGGCCGCCAAGCTCGACCTGCCGCTGGCCAAGGTCGAGTGCATCGCGCCCGACGTCGGCGGCGGCTTCGGCGTCAAGATCGTGCACCCGTGGCCCGAGGAGGTGCTCGTCCCCTGGGCGGCGCGCCTGCTCAACCAGCCGGTCAAGTGGGCCGAGGACCGCCGCGAGCACTTCGTCTCCGCCGCCCACGAGCGCGGCCAGCTGCAGCGCATCGAGGTCGGGTTCGACGACGCCGGAAGGCTGCTCGCGCTCGACGTCAAGATCTGGCACGACAACGGCGCCTACACGCCCTACGGCATCATCGTCCCGATCATCACCTCGACCCAGCTGCTCGGGCCGTACAAGCCGGGCACGTACCGCGTCGAGTTCTGGTCGCTCTACACCAACACCGTGCTCGTGACGCCGTACCGCGGGGCCGGCCGTCCGCAGGGCTGCTTCGCGATGGAGCGCACGATGGACGCCATCGCCGATACCCTCGGCATCGACCGCGCCGAGGTGCGCTCGCGTAACTTCATCCTCCCCGACGAGATGCCCTACGACCACGGCCTGCTCTTCCAGGACGGCCGCCCGCTCAAGTACGACTCGGGCGACTTCCCCGCGAGCCTGGCCAAGCTCAAGGAGCTCGCGGGCTGGGACGACTTCGCCCAGTACCGGGCCGCGGCCGAGGCCGAGGGGCGCAAGGTCGGGCTCGGGATCGGCTGCTACGTCGAGGGCACCGGCGTCGGTCCCTACGAGGGCGGCCACATCCAGGTCGAGACGAGCGGGCGCGTCAACGTGTCCACCGGCCTCACGTCGCAGGGCCAGGGCCACGAGACCGTCTTCGCGCAGATCGTCGCCGACGAGCTCGGCGTCCGGCTCGAGGACGTCCACGTCACCACCGGTGACACCCGAAAGATGCCCTACGCCGTGGGCACGTTCGCGTCCCGTGCCGCCGTCATGAGCGGCAGTGCCATCGCCCTGGGCGCCCGCAAGGTGCGCGAGAAGGCCCTGCGGATCGCGGCCGACGCCCTCGAGGTGTCGCCCGAGGACCTCGAGATCGTCGAGGGCACCGTGCGGGTCAAGGGCGCCCCGACCACGTCGATGGCTCTCGGCACCGTCTCGGTGCTGTCCAACCCGCTGCGCTACGCCTTCGACCAGGCCGCCCAGGCCGCAACACAGTTCGCCGGCAGCTTCGACCCCGACAAGCCGCCGGTCGCCGAGGGAGAGGAACCGGGCCTCGAGGGCA
>JAEWFB010000140.1 GCA_023389095.1 Actinomycetes bacterium | reverse complement strand
GTGCACATCACTTGCACACAGTCGATGCCGGAAGACCTGCCGCCTAGGCTCACTCGCACACCTCCGTGGGCGGCGTCATCGGTTCTTCATCGCGGTCGCAGCCGCTGGCACTGCGGGTTTACGGCGCCCGAGGATGGTCGGCATGCGGGCCGTGATGGTGGGCGTTGGACCGCTGCAGTTTTGCCGGCGGCCAGTACCGGCGCACGGTGCGCTCGGATCTGCCGATCCTCTCGGCGATCTGGGCGGGGTGCATCGACGGATCCCGCTGGTACCAGTACGCCACGGCCGCCGGAGTGGCCGCGGCGATCTGAGCGGCGCTCTCGTGCTCGGAGGGGATCGTTGCCGCGGTCTTCGCATCGTCGGCCCGCGCCCCGCCTACCGGACGGGACTCCTCGGAATCGCCCGGGGCGTCATCGCGGTCGGGCTCGGGTGGGCGGCCTGGTGACCCGGCGCCTTGTGTGCTCGCGGCCTGTCCTCGCGACGAAGCCCGGGTAGACACGGTGGTAGGCGACGCGGGGGTGGCAGTTGGCTCGACCTCGATGGTCGCCTTGGTAAGGCGGGGTGTTCGCCGCCTGATCGTCCGGTCGGGGCCGGGCCTCGGGGCAGGGTGTCCTGGTCGGTCCTGAGGGGCCGTTGGTTGCTGTGTGGGCGTGGGCTGGCTAGTGCCGGCGCGGATCCTTCCGGTGATCTCGACGAGGCTGATGCTGGCGACGACGACGAGGCCGTCCACGGAGATCGGCAGCAGGTAGGAGGCGCCGGCGTCGATCTCGCCATAGCGGGCGGCGACACCGACCATGTGCCAGTAGCTGACCCAGCCGGCGATGCCAGCGATCGCGGCGGTGGCCAGCAGCCGCAGGGCGGCCAGGGACCTGCGGTGGCTGGGCACCCTGGAGATCAGTTCCACGGTGAGCAGCAGCGCCAGCGGCGGCCAGGCGGCGATCAGCTGGCTGATGAGGTTCGGTCGGGCGTGCAGCACGTTCGCCGCGATCGACGCGGCGACGCCGAGGGTGAGAACGGCACGCACCGCCCAGCGCAGCGGCCGTAGACCGGCCAGCTGATCGCGGCTGGCCGCGTTCGGATGGTCACGGTGCGAGGACGACGAGGTGGAGCTGTCGGTCATGCGGTGGCTCCGTCCTCGTCGCGGGAGTGAGGCTGCGCCTGCGGTCGGGGCCGGGGGCGCTGCTGGGCGGCGATGAGCGCGTTGGCGAGGGCGAGGGTGTCTTCGTGTGGTTCGGCGTCGATCTCTGCGAGAGCCCGTGTCAGTGTTCGGCGCAGGGAGCGGATCGCGTCTGTCTGGCCGAGGGCGGCGCGGGCGCGCATGGCGTGCTGGTAGAGCTCCTCGGTGTAGGGGCTGTGGCGGATCGCCTCGTCGAGCACTGTCAGCTGGTGGGCGGGATGGTCGGCGAGGGCGTCGGCGAGCGCGAGGTAGGTGTCGAGGGCTTGCTGCCGGACGGCCTCGCGGTAGGGCTCGATCCACTCGTAGTCGACGCCGTCGGCGAGGTGCCCGCGGTAGGTGTCGACGGCGCGCCGTAACGCGGCGACCCGCGCTTGCGGGTCGGTGGCGCGTTCGGCGTCGCGGATTGCCGCGCGCATCCGCCACTGGTCGACGTCGACGAGGGCGGGGTTGAGCGTGTAGCGGTTCTGGGGGTGGGTGAGGTAGTCGCCTGGGCCGCCCGTGTGCCGCAGGACGGCGCGGAGGTTCGACACGTAGGTGTACAGCCGACCTGGTGCCTTGCTGGTCGGGGCGTCGGGCAGCAGGTCATCCAGAATGGCGTCCACGGTCGCTTCCCCGTCGTGGACTGCCAGGTACACGAGTACCTCGAGGGCCTTGGCGCGCAGCGGCGGGCCGGACGCGGCGTCGGTGATGCTGGGCGGGCCGAGCACCGATACCTGCACGCGGCGGGGCTGCTGCTGCTCGCCGTTCACGGCAGGGGGCACGGTTTCCGGTCCGGCGGAGAGCAGGGTGTCGTGACCACCGGCGTCGGCAACGGCGCGTGTATCGGCGATCGGATGGGGCCGGGTGTCGATGATGCCGGTCGATCCGGCCGATGCGTGGGGACGGGCGGTAGCCGAATTGTGGCCGGTGGCCTCGACGGGGCCGGGTGACGTGCTGGCAGTCGTCGGGGTGGGCGTCGCGGCCGGTCCCGGCGTCTCGGCCCGGGCGCCTCGGTCAGCCTCGGTCGAGTTCGCGGTGGCCGGTTGCCGGTCGTCTGGCTGCGGCGCGGCGTCGATGGGTGTCGGTGGTTGGCCGGTGTGGGACTCGGCGAGGACGCGGAGCAGAGCGAGGGTGTCGGCCGAGGTGAGTACGGCCAGACGATCCACTGGGGCGGAGTGATCGCTCTGGTCGGCAGGGCCGTCGGTAAGGGCTGTGGTGCCGTCAGCGGCGATGGTGACGGTGTCACCGTTGGGCCATGCGCCGAGCAAAACCCCGTGGATGTCCAGGCGTGTGCCTTGGGTGAGCAGAGCGGCGATGCGGGTGTCCTGCCGGGCTGCGGTGGTATGAGCCAGCAGCAGCACCGGCGGTAGCGGCTCCCCCGCGGGATCGAGCGTCCGTAGGTCGGCCACCGTGTCAGCGCCGCGGGTGTCGACGAGGCGGCTGCGGTGCAGGATCTGCGCTTCGATGAGGTCGAGCGCCTCCTCGGCGGTGGTGGTGACCGTCAGGCGCGGAGTGTGGGGCAGGGTCGCGGTGTCCGTGTCGAGGAGGGTCGTCGCGGTTGTCGCTGGCATCACCACCTGGGTGCGTTCGTGTGGGGTGTCGAGGCCGCCGTCGGCGGCGAGCGCGCCGGTCAGGAAGCCGCGGGCAGCGGCGTCGGCGCCGGGGCCGGTGAGCCCGAGGCCTGCGGGCGGCCAGGTCTCGGCCAGTGGATGCGCCAGGGACGGCACGGCCGGGCGCAGCACTGGTGTCGGGTCGCCGTCAGTGTCGTTCTCACCGTCGAGGGCGGCCGCGTCCGGGCCGGTGTTCCCGTCAA
>JAEWFB010000059.1 GCA_023389095.1 Actinomycetes bacterium | reverse complement strand
GTGACGGGGCAGCCGGGGAACCGGCAGCCCCGGTCCCGGTCCAGCACGAGCACGCGGGTGCGGTGCGGCACGACCCGCTGGGTCCGCCCGACGTTGACCGGTGAGCCCTCGGTCTCCCACACCGGGACCAGGGTCCCGTCGCAGGTCAGCCCGTCCACGACGTGCCGCGGCAGGCGCGGGCTGCCGGTGAGCCAGCCGCCGGTCGTGTCGAGGTGGACCTGGACCCGGTACCGGGCCCGACGCGCCGACCCGCCACCACTCGTGCCGCCGCCGGTGCCGTGGACTCCCGCGGCGTCCATCGAGCGGGTCGCGAGCAGGACCAGGGCATCGGCCCAGGTGACCCGCCGCGGGCCCGGCTGGGCGTTCGGGTCGGCGTCCGGGCCCGGTTGGTGCTGGGCGTCGTCGCCCTCGCCGGTGTGGGTGGTGTCGGTGACGGTGTGGAACAGGTGGTCCTTCGCCTCGGCGAGCGCGGCCCTCACGAGCGCGCCGACCTCGGCCGGTGCCTCGTACCGCAGCCGGAACCGGCCATCGGCATCCGTACTCATCGACAGGCTCGCGGGCGCGACCGGCTCTGGTTTGCGCGTCGACGCTTCGTCGCCGCCCTCGTCCTCCTCGCCGTCGGGGGTCACCTCGGCGGGCAGGAGCCGGCCCTCCTCGTCGAAGGTCCGCGGCTCGAGGGTGAAGTCGTAACGGGCGACCGAGCGCTGCAGCTGCGGCACCGTCGCGTACCGGGCGAACTCGGCCACCGTCGCATCGAACGCGGCCGGCGCGTGCCGAGCCACGACCGCCGCCTGGTCCAGGCTGATCCGGCCCTCCCGCAACGCGGCCGCCGTCGCCGGCAGCTCCCCGGCCCGGCGGGCCATCAGCACCACCGCCGACGCGTGCCCCCGCGAGAGACCGGCGCGGACCACGAGCCAGTGCTCCGGCGACCGGATCCCGCCGCCTGCCAGGACCCCTCAGACAGCGCCGCTGCGACGGCGTCGACGAGCCGGCCGTGCGCGTCGTGCAGGTCGGCAGCCAGGGACGCGACGAGGTCCCAGTCCTGCTCGATCACTGCTTGCGACATGCCTCAATCGTACAGGTGTTCGAATGCGCACGAAAGGCTTGTCCACACCCAATCCCCTTGGACCGCAGTCCGTTTCGGCGAGCGACCACCCTAGAAGACTGCCCTGGGCCGTCGCCTCCCGACACCCCGCCGCCGCGTACGGGACACTGTCGTCATGCCGCGGTTCGAGCTGACCATCGTGTCGTCACTGCCCGCCCCCGAGGCGTGGCGGTGCATCCTCGACCTGCGCGCGCACAGTGAGGTCATCCCGCTCACCACCGTGACCGGCGCCGCGCTCGACACCTCCGAGCTGACGCCGGGAGCCCGCTTCGTCGCGCACACCGGGCTCGGCCCCCTCGGCTTCGACGACGCCATGGTCATCGACTCGTACACACCGCCCACCGAGCACGACCCCGGCGTCGCCCGCATCCGCAAGGAGGGCCGCGCCGTCACCGGGCACATCACGCTCCGCGTCGCCCCCACCTCCCACGGCTGCGTCGTCACGTGGAAGCAGCGCATCGGCGTGCGCGGCATCCCCGGCGCGGTGGACGCCGTCGTCGCGCGCGTGGCCGGGGCCGCCTACCGGCGCACGCTCGTGCAGCTCCTCCGCCGCGCCTGATCCGTCCCGTCGCCGCGCCGCCCGGACGATCCCTCCTAGGGTGGGGACCATGCGCGTGGACGACGTCGTGCGGATCGGCCTGGGCACCTTCGTGCGCCCGCCGGAGGAGACCGGCACCGGCAGCCCCCGCGTCGAGCCCGTGTACGGCTACCTCGCCCGGACGCCGGCCGGACTGCTCCTGCTCGACACCGGGCTCGGCGAGGCCGACGAGGAGACCGACGCCTGGTACCGACCGCGACGCATCCCCGTGGCCGACGCGCTGGCATCCGTCGGGGTCGCGCTCGACGACGTCGCCATCGTCGTCAACTGCCACCTGCACTTCGACCACATCGGCGGCAACCCGCGCTTCTGGGGTCGCCCGATCCTCTGCCAGCGCACCGAGCTCGAGACGGCCCGGGCCGGCGACTACACCGTCGACGCGCTCGTCGACTTCGAGGGCGCCCGCTACGAGCTGCTCGACGGCGAGGCCGAGGTGGCCCCGGGCGTGCACGTGCTGCCGACGCCGGGGCACGTCGACGGGCACCAGTCGGTGCTGCTGCGGTGCGACGACGGCACCGTCGTGCTGGCCGGGCAGTCGCACGACACGGCGTCCGGCTGGTCCGCCGACGCGCTCGCCGCACAGGCGGCATCGCTCGGCCACGAGCCGCCGCTGCCCGAGCCGAGCCCGTGGATGGCCCGCATCCTCGAGCTCGACCCCCGTCGAGTCGTCTTCGCGCACGACGCCGCCGTGTGGGAGCCCTGAGCCCGAGCCACGGCGCACGAACTGCTCTCTCGATCGGGGGCGCGAGCCACCACGGACACCGACGCGTCGACGACCAAGCCGTCGACGCGTCGGCGGATCCGGCTCAGCGCCAGCCGAGCTCGGGTGCGACGTGCGTCAGGAGGCTCTCGATGACGTGCGCGTTGTAGTCGACCCCGAGCTGGTTGGGCACCGTGAGCAGCAGCGTGTCGGCCGCGGCGATCGCCTCGTCCTCGGCAAGGTCGCGCACGAGCTGGTCGGGCTCCCCTGCGTACGTCTTGCCGAAGCGTGCCGTGCCGCCGTCGATGATCCCGACCTGGTCGCTGCTCGTGGACTCGCGCCCGAAGTAGGCGCGGTCCATGTCGTCGACGATCGGAAAGACGCTGCGGCTCACCGAGACCCGCGGCTCGCGCTCGTGGCCGGCGGCCTTCCACGCCTCGCGGAAGCGCTGGATCTGCTCGGCCTGCAGCTGGTGGAAGGGCACGCCGGTGTCCTCGGTCAGCAGCGTCGAGCTCATGAGGTTCATGCCCTGCTGCGCGGTCCACTCGGCGGTCGAGCGAGACCCGGCGCCCCACCAGATGCGCTCGCGCAGCCCCTCCGAGTACGGCTCGATGCGGAGCAGGCCCGGTGGGTTGGGGAACATCGGGCGCGGGCTCGGCTCGGCGAAGCCCTGGCCCGACAGCACGTCGAGGAACACCTCCGTGTGCTTTCGTGCCATCGCGGCGTGGTCGCCGTCCTCGGGCTGGTAGCCGAAGTAGCGGAAGCCGTCGACGACCTGCTCGGGTGACCCCCGGCTGATGCCGAGCTGGAGCCTGCCTCCCGAGATGAGGTCGGCCGCCCCGGCGTCCTCGGCCATGTAGAGCGGGTTCTCGTACCGCATGTCGATGACGCCGGTGCCGATCTCGATGCGGCTCGTGCGTGCCCCGACGGCTGCGAGGAGCGGGAACGGCGAGGCGAGCTGCCGCGCGAAGTGGTGCACGCGGAAGTAGGCCCCGTCGGCGCCGAGCTCCTCCGCGGCGACGGCGAGGTCGATGGACTGGAGCAGCGTGTCGGACGCCGACCGCGTCTGCGAGTGCGGCGTCGGGCTCCAGTGGCCGAAGGAGAGGAAGCCGATGTTCTTCACGTCCCCTCCAACGCACGAGAGGCCCGAAGCCTTCCTCGCGACGAGCGGAAACCATCCGCGGGCCGGGCTCGCCCCGAACGACGGCCATGACACGCCTACGGTTCGCGCTGACCGGCCTGCTCGCCGCCGTGGCCGGCATCGCCGCCGGCCACCTCGCGGCGGCCTTCGTGCAACCGGCGGCCTCGCCCGTGCTCGCGATCGGCTCGACGGTCATCGACCTGACGCCGCAGCCCCTCAAGGAGTGGGCCATCGAGCACTTCGGGACCAACGACAAGGTCGTGCTCCAGGCGTCGGTCCTGGTCGTGACGCTCGTGCTGGCGGCTCTCGTCGGGCTGCTCGCCCGGCGCCGGCTGTGGCTGTCGGTCGCCGGCCTCGTCGTGCTCGTCGGCCTCGCCGGCGCGGCCGCGGTGGCCCGTCCGACCGCCGGCCTCGTCGACGCCCTTCCCTCCGTCGTGGCGCTCGTCGTGGGCGTGGGCGTCCTGCTGGGCCTCGTCCGGGCCATCGACGCCGACGCCCGCGGTGCACACGGCCCGGACTCCGCGGGCGGGTTCGCCCGCCGCCGCTTCGTCCTCGGCTCCGCCGGCGTCGTCGTGCTCTCCGCCCTCGCCGCCACGGGTGGCCAGCTGCGAGCCGGCGCGCGCCAGGCCCGCGACCTCGTCCTGCCCCGGCCGGCCAGCCCGGCCAGGGCGTTCCCGACCGGCCTCGAGGGCCAGGTCAAGGGCATCAGCCCGCTGCGCACCCCGACCGAGACGTTCTACCGGGTCGACACCAACCTCACCGTGCCCCAGGTGGACGTGGACACGTGGACGCTCGAGGTCGACGGCATGGTCGAACGGCCCTTCACTATGACCTTCGCCGAGCTGTCGGCGATGCCGCTCATCGAACGGGACATCACGATGACGTGCGTGTCCAACGAGGTGGGCGGCGGCTACGTCGGGGCCGCCCGCTGGCTCGGCGTCCGGCTCACCGACGTGCTCGACCGGGCCGGCGTCAAGGGCGACCCCGACCAGGTCTTCAGCACCGCGGTCGACGGCTTCACCATCAGCACCCCGCTCGCCGCCGTCCGTGACGGCCGCGACGCGATGATCGCCATCGGCATGAACGGCCGGCAGCTGACCGACGTGCACGGCTTCCCGGCCCGGCTCATCACGCCGGGTCTCTACGGGTTCGTCGGCGCGACGAAGTGGCTCACCAGGCTGACCCTGACGACCTACCAGCAGGACCGGGCGTACTGGACCGAGCGCCAGTGGGCCACGGACGCCCCGATCAAGACGAGCGCCCGCATCGACACCCCCGCGCCGCTGTCGACGATCCCGGCCGGTCGCGTCGCGATCGGTGGCGTGGCCTGGGCCCAGCACCGCGGCGTCGGGAGGGTCGAGGTGAGCATCGACGGCGGCCCCTGGCAGGCGGCGAGGCTCGGCCCGGACGTCGGCGTCGACTACTGGCGCCAGTGGTACCTGCCGTGGGACGCGAAGACCGGCCTGCACCGCCTCGCGGTCCGCGCCGTCGACGAGAAGGGCGCCGTACAGACCGCCGACCGCGCACGCCCCTTCCCGAACGGGTCGAGCGGCATCCAGGAGGTCGTCGTCACCGTCGCCTGACGGAGGTTCCGGCGCACCATCACCGAGTTTTCCGAACTTCTTGCAGCCCAAGCCAATCCACCCACCGCACGGCACCGAACAACTGATGACCGTGCACCACCTCTCAAGGAGCAGATCGTGAACAAGACCCGCACCGGCCTCGTGGCCCTCGCCCTCGCCGTCCCGCTGGCGCTCTCGGCCTGCGGCAGCAACACGAACAACACGACCTCCGCCGGCGGCTCGACGCCGATGGCCACCAGCTCGGACTCCATGACGCCGTCCGACACCATGACGTCCTCGAGCATGTCGGCCGACCCGGCCTCCATGGTCTTCGGCTCCGCGTGCAGCGCCGTGCCGAAGGACGGCAAGGGCTCGTTCCAGGGCATGGCCACCGACCCCGTCGCCACCGCGGCGAGCAACAACCCGCTGCTCTCGACGCTCGTGACGGCCGTCAAGCAGGCCGGTCTCGTCGACACCCTGAACTCGGCCCCGGAGGTCACCGTCTTCGCCCCGACCAACGACGCGTTCGCGAAGATCCCCGCTGCGACGCTCAAGAAGGTCCTCGCCGACAAGCCGACGCTCACCAAGATCCTCACCAACCACGTCGTGGCGGGAAAGCTCTCGCCGGAGCAGCTCGCCGGTGACCACAAGACGCTCGCCGGCACGACGATCACCGTCAAGGGCTCCGGTCAGGACTTCACCGTCGGCAAGGAGAACGCGAAGGTCCTGTGCGGCAACGTGCCCACCGCCAACGCGACCGTCTACATCGTCGACTCCGTCCTGATGCCCTGACGGCCCACCGGCTGCAACGGACAGTGACGTGAACGGACCGATCGAGGGCCCACAATGGATCCCATGAAACGGTTCCAGGTCGTCCCCTCCGGCGATGACACGCCGGAGGGGATGCCCCGTCCTGCAGCGCTCGAGGAGCTGCTGCACCGGTCGGCCACCGGCGACGAGTCGGCCTTCGGCGAGCTCTACGACGCCGTCTCGGCCCGGCTCTTCGGCCTGGTCCGACGGGTGGTGCGCGACCCGGCGCAGTCCGAGGAGGTGACCCAGGAGGTCTTCCTCGAGATCTGGCGGCACAGCGCCCGCTTCGACGCCGGCCGCGGCAGCGCCCTGTCGTGGATGCTCACCATCGCGCACCGCAAGGCCGTCGACCGGGTTCGGTCCTCCGAGGCCGCCCGGTCGCGGGACGAGTCGTGGGGGGTCTCCCACCAGGACGTCGACCACGACGCGACGGCCGAGGGAGCCGTGCAGCGCCTCGACGCCGAACGCGTCCACCAGGCGCTGCAGACCCTCACCGACGCCCAACGCCAGGCACTCGAACTGTCCTACCTCTCGGGCTACACGCACACCGAGGTGGCCTCGATGCTCGGCCTCCCGCTCGGGACCGCCAAGACGCGGATCCGCGACGGACTCATCAGACTTCGAGACACGATGGGGGTGACCTCGTGAGCGACGACATCCACGCCCTGTCCGGCGCCTACGCCGTGGACGCGGTCGACGACGTCGAGCGCGTCCGGTTCGAGCGGCACCTGGCCGGCTGCGAAGCGTGCCAGACGGAGGTGGCGAGCCTGCAGGCCGCGGCCGCCGAGCTGTCGGCCCTGAGCGAGCTCACCCCACCGCCGGCGCTCAAGGCCAAGGTCATGGCCGACATCCGCACGGTGCGCCCGCTGCCGCCGCTCGTCAGCTCGCCCGTCGACACCGAGGCTCCCGCACCGGTCTCCGTACCCGCTCCGGCAGGCGGGGTCACGGCGCAACCGACCGGATCCGCCCCGGCCGGTGACGAGCGGGTGACGCCGATGGCGTCAGAGCCGCACGCCCCCGGGGCCGCTCGTGCCCCGCGGCGGACGCTGTGGCGCGGCCTCGTCGCGGCCGCCACGGCGCTCGTGCTGGCCGTGGCCGGGTTCACCGTGTGGCGCAGCGCCAACACCGACCCGAACCAGACGATCGCGCAGCAGGTGCTCGCCGCCGCCGACGCGACGACGGTGTCGCACACGCTGCCCGGCGGAGCCCAGGCGAAGGTCGTCCGGTCCGAGTCGCTGCACAAGGCCGTGCTCGTCACGACGAACATGCC
>JAEWFB010000050.1 GCA_023389095.1 Actinomycetes bacterium | reverse complement strand
CCCCGGCGGCGCACCGCCGAGAGCGTCGTGGCCGTGAACGCCGCGCCCTGCAGCCCGCGGTGCAGCCGGTCGGGCTCCTCCCACGCGAGCAGCACCTGGGCGGCCGACCCGGCGAGCATGGACAGCGTCGCCCCCACGGGGATCGAGTCGCGCAGGCCGACGGGTCGCTCCGCGGCCGCCACGCAGATGCGCTGGTCGCCCTGGCGACGGAACAGCTGGGCGCTCTCGTTGGTGTGGTCGCGCAGGGCACCGAGCACGGGCCCGGCGGCCGCGAGGAGTCGGTCCTCGCCCGCCGCGGACGCGAGCTCGCCGAGCCGCGGGCCGAGGACGAAGCGGCCCTGCATGTCGCGCGAGACGAGCCGGTGGTGCTCGAGGGCGACGGCCAGGCGGTGCGCCGTGGGGCGCGCCAGACCGGTGGCACCGACGAGCTGTGCGAGCGTGGCCGGACCGGCCTCGAGGGCGCCCAGCACCGTGGCCGCCTTGTCGAGGACGCCGACCCCAGAAGAGTTGTCCATGCACTGATATTGACGTCTCAGGCACTGAGACGTCAATCCATGACGTGCACAAAAGCGCGACGCTTTTCCGACAGCGACGTCGCGAGCCGGTCCTCGGTGGCGCACGCGCTGGAGCAAGCGATCGCCGCCCGGAGGGATGAGATGGCAGGGACACTGGCCGAGAAGGTCTGGGACGCACACGTCGTCAGGCGCGCGGAGGGCGAGCCCGACCTCCTCTACATCGATCTTCACCTGCTGCACGAGGTGACGAGCCCGCAGGCCTTCGACGGCCTCCGGCTCGCGGACCGCCGGGTCCGCCGGCCCGACCTCACCCTGGCGACGGAGGACCACAACGTCCCGACGACGCCCGGCCCGATCACCGACCCGGTCTCCAAGGTCCAGGTCGAGACGCTGCGCCGCAACTGCGAGGAGTTCGGGGTCCGGCTCTACCCGATGGGCGACGCCGACCAGGGCATCGTCCACGTCGTCGGCCCGCAGCTGGGCCTGACCCAGCCGGGGATGACCGTCGTCTGCGGCGACAGCCACACCTCGACGCACGGCGCGTTCGGCGCGCTCGCCTTCGGCATCGGCACCTCCGAGGTCGAGCACGTGCTCGCCACGCAGACGCTGCCGCTCAAGCCGTTCCGCACGCTCGCGGTCAACGTCGACGGCACGCTGCCCGACGGCGTCACCGCCAAGGACATCGTCCTCGCGGTCATCGCCAAGATCGGCACCGGCGGCGGTCAGGGCTACGTCATCGAGTACCGCGGCGAGGCCATCGAAGCCCTGTCGATGGAAGCCCGGATGACGGTGTGCAACATGTCGATCGAGGCCGGTGCCCGCGCCGGCATGATCGCCCCCGACCAGACCACCTTCGACTACCTGCAGGGCCGGCCCCACGCGCCGACCGGTGCCGACTGGGACGCCGCCGTGGCCGAGTGGACCGCGCTGCGCACCGATGCCGACGCCGTCTTCGACGCCGAGGTCGACATCGACGCCTCCGCCCTGACGCCGTTCGTCACCTGGGGCACCAACCCCGGGCAGGGGCTTCCCCTCGGCGACTCCGTCCCCGACCCAGAGTCCTTCGCCGACGAGAGCGACCGCCAGGCCGCGGCCAACGCCCTGGCCTACATGGGCCTCGAGGCCGGTACCCGGCTGCGTGACATCAGGGTCGACACCGTGTTCGTTGGTTCGTGCACCAACGGCCGCATCGAGGACCTGAGGGCCGCCGCGGGCGTCATCAAGGGCCGCCGCGTCGCCGACGGCGTGCGCATGCTCGTCGTGCCCGGCTCGGCCAAGGTGCGCCTGCAGGCCGAGTCCGAGGGGCTCGACGCCGTCTTCACCGACGCAGGCGCCGAGTGGCGCCTTCCCGGCTGCTCGATGTGCCTCGGCATGAACCCGGACACCCTGGCGCCGGGGGAGCGCAGCGCGTCGACGTCGAACCGCAACTTCGAAGGACGCCAGGGCAAGGGCGGCCGCACGCACCTCGTCAGCCCGCTCGTCGCCGCGGCCACCGCCGTGCGCGGAACCCTCTCGAGCCCGGCCGACCTCCGGGCGCCCGCCGGGGCCGTCGCGTCCGCAACGTCCGTCTCGTCCAGCACCACCGGGGAGGCCTGAGCCATGGAGAAGTTCGAGACCCACACCGGGGTCGGCGTGCCGCTGCGGCGCAGCAACGTCGACACCGACCAGATCATCCCCGCCGAGTACCTCAAGCGCGTCACGCGGACCGGGTTCGAGGACGGCCTCTTCGCGGCCTGGCGCAAGGACGAGTCCTTCGTGCTCAACAGCCCGGTCTACGCGAACGGCTCGGTCCTCGTCGCCGGCCCCGACTTCGGCACCGGCTCGAGCCGGGAGCACGCCGTCTGGGCCCTGATGAACTACGGCTTCCGTGTCGTCATCTCCTCGCGCTTCGCCGACATCTTCCGCGGGAACAGCGGCAAGCAGGGGCTGCTCACCGCCGTCGTCGCCCAGGACGACGTCGAGCTCATCTGGAAGCACCTGGAGAACAACCCCGGAGCCGAGGTCGAGGTCGACCTCGTGGCCCGCACGGTCCGCGCCGGCGAGATCGTGGCTGCCTTCGACATCGACGACTACACCCGCTGGCGGCTGCTGGAGGGGCTCGACGACATCGGTCTGACCCTCCGACACGAGGACGAGGTGTCCGAATTCGAGAAACGCCGCCCGAGCCACAAGCCGGTCACCACCCCGGCCTGAGGCCGACCCCCCGGCTGGGTTCTCAGGTTGCCGAAAGAGACGGATCTCACTGTGACACAGTGGGATCCGTCTTTTCGTGCGCCCGGGCAACCCGCTGCGGCAGAGCCTGGAATGCGTCGTGAGGCGGGCGACGGAGGCGTCAAAGTCCTTGCGACACAACGAAAAGCACAGCCCCGGGTGATGGACGAACCTGCCGGACGGGCCTAACGTCGTGTCCTAGCCGGACGTGTTCCGGATGCCCACGTCGGGTCGCCTGACACCGACAGTCCTCTGGAGGGGAAGACGTGAACAAGGCAGAACTGGTCGACGCGCTGGAGAAGAAGCTCGGCAGCAAGAAGATGGCCTCCGACGCACTCGAGGCCTTCCTCGACGTCGTGATCCGCGAGGTCGCCAAGGGCAACAAGGTCGGGATCACCGGCTTCGGCACCTTCGAGCGCGCCGACCGCGCGGCCCGGACCGGGCGCAACCCCAAGACGGGTCAGACTGTGCGCATCAAGAAGACCCGCGTCCCCAAGTTCCGCTCGGGCACGAACTTCAAGGAGATCGTCTCCGGCGCCAAGAAGGTCTCGCGCACCGAGTCCGCCGCGGCGCGAGCGACGGCCGGCAGCGCGACCGCGGCGGCGGCCACGGCCACGAAGACGGCCGCGAAGACGGCCGTGAAGACGACGGCCAAGAAGGCGACGGCCACCAAGGCCGCCGCCACCAAGGCTGCGGCAGCCACGAAGACGGCAGCCCGCAAGACCGCGACCAAGGCCGCCCCGGCCAAGACCGCGGCGAAGACGACCACGGCCCGGAAGACGACGGCCACCAAGGCCGCACCGGCCCGCGCCGCCACGAAGAGCACGGCGAGGAAGACCGCGACCAAGGCCGCCCCGGCCAAGGCCGCAGCGAAGAAGACGACGACCACGGCCCGGAAGACGACGGCCACCAAGGCCGCACCGGCCCGCGCCGCCACGAAGAGCACGGCGAAGAAGACCGCGACCAAGGCCGCCCCGGCCAGGACCGCGGCGAAGACGACGACCACCAAGGCCGCCGCGAAGAAGGCGACGGCGCGCAAGAGCGCTCGCTGACGTCCTGGTCCCTCCGGTTCGACCGGCGGGCCGACGCACGACACGGAAACGCGACGAGGGCCCGACCGGACGGTCGGGCCCTCGTCGCGTATCCGTGCGTGGTGGCCGCGTGGTGTCCGGGGCGTGCCGCGCCGGCCGGAGGCAGGCTCAGCGGATGCGCTGGCCCGGAC
>JAEWFB010000003.1 GCA_023389095.1 Actinomycetes bacterium | reverse complement strand
TGGTGCCGCTGCTCGTCGTCACCGTGCTGGCGGCCTGCCTCGCCTGGCTCGTCGCCGCCGCGGCCCGGCGCGTCCTGCACCGGGTGCGGCGCCCGGAGCCCGAGGTGGGCGCCGCCCGGCGCGTCCTCGGCCGGCCTAACCCCGACGCGTTCGTCGCCGTCCTCATCGGCGTCGTCCTCGCGATCGCGACGACGCTGCCCGCCATCGGCCGGCCCGACGAGCTCGTCGACAGCCCCGACGCCGTCTACCACCTCGACCGCATCCGCCTCTTCCTCGAGACCGGCAACTTCTCGATCGCCAACCCGACCTTCTACCCCAACGGCTTCCACGCCTGGATCGCGACCGGGCTGCTGCCGTGGGGTGGCGAGCAGGTGCTGGCGGGCACCAACACCGCCACGATCGTGCTCGCCGCGCTCGTGTGGCCGCTCGGCTGCGTCGCCCTCGTGCGCCACGCGCTCGGCACCTCCCGGCTCGTCACCTACGCCGCCGGGTTCGCCTCGGCCGCCTTCATCTCCTTCCCCGCGATCCTGATGGGATGGGGCGTGCTGTGGCCGAACCTCATGGCCAACTGCCTGACGCCCGGGGCGCTCGCCCTCATGCTCCAGGCAGCCCGGTCCCGGCGCGTCGGTCAGTGGCTCGGGTTCGCCGCGGCGCTGCCCGGGCTGGCGCTCGTGCAACCCAACGCGCTCGTGGCCCTCGTCGCGTTCGCGCTCGTGTGGTTCGTCACCGCGCGGCTGCGAGCGGGCCGGCTGGGCCACACGACGTGGTGGAAGGTGGCCCGCGACCTCGTCGTCGTCGCCGTCGTGGTCGCGGCGGGGCTCGTCGTGGCCCCGACCGTGTCGGCGCGGCTCGCCTCGACGCAGTCCTACGCGTGGACCGGGCACGTCTCCCTCTGGACCGCCCTCGTCGAGGTCGTCGGCGGCAAGCTCCAGATCCCGGTCGTGCTCTGGGGCGTGCTGGTGCTCATCGTCCTCGGCATCGGGTGGATCGTGCTGCGCGCCCGCGCCGCGATCCCCGTCGTGGCCATGTGGTTCGCGGCCGTGGCGCTCTACGTCATGGCGGCGTCCTCGACCGCCTCGTGGACCGCGATCATCACCGGCTACTGGTACAACGACAAGGTCCGGCTCGCCTCTCTCGCAGCCGTTCCCGGCGTCGTGCTCGTCGCCGCGGCCGCTCCGGCGCTGCGGGCACTCCTGGGGCGCATCCCCGCCGTCCGCGCCCGGCCGCTCGTGGCGTCGGCGGCCGCCCTGGCCCTGCTGCCGCTGCTCACCGTCGTGTGGAACGGCTCCACCCGGGCCGCCATGCTCTCGGGGTTCTTCCGGCCGAGCGACCCCCAGCGCGTCATCCTCTCCTTCGAGGCGCAGGACGAGCTGCGGCAGCTCGCCGCGGACATCCCGGCGGGACAGGGCGTCATCGGACGCCCCGAGAACGGCTCGCCGCTCATGTACGCGCTCTTCGGCACCAACACCCTCTACCGCTCGCTGCCGATCCCGACGACGGGTGACGAGATCGTCATCGGAACCGGCTTCAACGACCTCGAGCACCGACCCGACGTCTGCGCCGCCCTGGCGCGGCACGACGTCCGCTGGGCCATCGACTCGCCGCACGTGTACTGGCTGGACATACCGGAACGCACGTCCGGCCTCGCCCACCTCGATGCCAACCGGGGCGTGCAGAAGGTGCGCACCGTCGGCGACTACACCCTCTACCGCATCACCGCCTGCGGCCTCGGAGCCTGACGCGAGGGCGACCCGGGACGCCGACGTGCGGCCGGGCGACGCCGCGCCGGGCGGGTCGGCCGCGCTGGGTAGGGTCGGCTCATGGGCTCGCCGCTGATCTCCCGCATGACCCCGTTCGGCACGACCATCTTCGCCGAGATGTCGGCCCTCGCGACGAGCACCGGGGCGATCAACCTCGGCCAGGGCTTTCCGGACACCGACGGCCCCCGCGAGATGCTCGAGGCCGCCAAGGCCGCCATCGACGCCGGTCGCAACCAGTACCCGCCCGGTCCCGGCGTGCCCGAGCTGCTCGAGGCCGTGGCCGCGCACCAGGAGCGGTTCTACGGGCTGCGGGTCGACCCGAGGACGGAGGTGCTCGTCACCGCCGGCGCCACCGAGGCGATCGCGGCCGTGGTGCTCGCGCTGTGCGAGCCCGGCGACGAGGTCGTCACCTTCGAGCCGTACTACGACTCCTACGCGGCGACGATCGCCCTGGCCGGCGCGACGCGACGCACCTCGGTGCTGCGCTTCCCCGACTTCGCCGTCGACGAGGCGTCGCTGCGTGCGGCGTTCAGCTCCCGGACCCGGCTCGTGCTGCTCAACACGCCGCACAACCCCACCGGCAAGGTCTTCACCCGGGCCGAGCTCGAGCTCATCGCCTCGCTCGCCCGCGAGCACGACGCGTGGGTCGTCACCGACGAGGTGTACGAGCACCTCGTCTTCGACGACGCCGAGCACGTGCCGATGGCCACGCTGCCCGGCATGGCCGAGCGCACGCTCACCATCAGCTCCGGCGGCAAGACCTTCTCGGCCACCGGGTGGAAGGTCGGCTGGCTGACCGGGCCGGCGGAGGCCGTCGCCGCCGCCCGCACCGTCAAGCAGTTCCTCACCTTCGTCGCCTCGGGGCCCTTCCAGCCCGCCGTCGCGGTGGCGCTCGGGCTCGGCGACGACGTCTACGCGTCGCTGCGCGGGTCGCTGCAGAGCAAGCGCGACCTGCTCTGCTCCGCGCTGGCCGAGTCGGGCCTGCAGGTCGCCCGCCCGAGCGGCACGTACTTCGTCATCGCCGACGCGGCACCGCTCGGCGCCGTCGACGGCCTGGAGTTCGCGCGCCGGCTGCCCGAGCTCGCCGGCGTCGTCGGCGTGCCGGTGTCGGTCTTCCACGACGACCCCGACGCCGCCCGGACCCTGATCCGCTTCGCGTTCTGCAAGAAGGACGAGGTGCTGCGCGAGGCGAGCCGACGCCTCGCCGCCACGGGCCACTGAGTCCGTCCCCCTCCCCACAGCTTCCCCACAGCCGCACCCGCCCGCTCACGTCATCGAGTGAGCACTCGCCGTCACCTGCCCCACGGACCACACCTGTGCACCGGTAGAGCTGTCCACACCCCAGGGCGCAGTCATCCCTTCGCCCACAGGGGCCCCGGGAGAGCTCGGGCCACGCGGCCTGCGCGTCCACGATGGGCCCATGGCCATCGGATCCGGACTGACAGCGCTCGTGGCGAGCGCGCTCGTGGGCATCAGCGCACTGTCCGGGACGCCACCTGGGACCACCGGTCCGGAGTCGTCGCACGGCGCGTCGTCGGCCTCCACCCGGGCCCAGGGCCAGTGGGCCTGGCCGCTCGACCCCGAACCACGCGTCGAGCGCGGCTTCGACCCGCCCGACCAGCCGTGGGGCGCGGGGCACCGCGGCGTCGACCTGAGCGCGTCCGTGGGGCAGCCGGTCCGCACCCCCGAGGCCGGCACGGTCACGTGGTCCGGGACGCTCGCGGGGCGCGGCGTGGTCGTCGTGTCGCATGCGGGTGGGCTGCGCAGCACGTTCGAGCCGGTCACCGCGACGGTCCTGCTCGGCACCGTTGTCGCACGGGCCGACGAGATCGGCACCGTGGCACCAGCCGCGGGCCACTGCGCACCACGCACGTGCCTGCACTGGGGCGTGCTGCGCGGGCGGCAGTACCTCGACCCGCTCTCGTTCCTGGGACGAAGGCCCGTCGTGCTGTTGCCTCTGGGCTGACGCGGAGGCCCCCGGTCACGCTCTGGGGTGGGCCTGTTCGTAGCTGCGGCGAAGGCGGTCGACCGACACGTGCGTGTAGATCTGCGTCGTGGCGAGGCTCGCGTGGCCGAGGATCTCCTGCACCATGCGCAGGTCTGCACCGCCCTCGAGCAGGTGGGTGGCCGCACTGTGCCGCAGGCCGTGCGGGCCGAGGTCCGGCGCATCGGGCAGGTGCGAGAGCAGCTCGTGCACGACGGTGCGCACCTGTCGGGCGTCGACCCGTCGTCCACGGCGCCCGAGGAACAGGGCGGGTCCGGAGTGCTCCCCGACGAGTCGGGACCGGACGGCGAGCCAGCCGTCGACGGCACGGCCCGCAGGCGCCCCGAACGGCACGATTCGCTCCTTGGCGCCCTTGCCCATGACGCGGACCGTGCCCTGGCCGAGGTCGAGGTCGTCGATGTCGAGGCCGGCGAGCTCGCCCACCCGGATCCCGGTGGCGTAGAGCAGCTCGAGGATGGCACGGTCCCGGATGTGGATCGGGTCGTCGTCATCGGCCCGCGTCGCGGCGAGGGTGAGCAGCTCGCTGGCCTCGCCCTGTTTGAGGACTCCCGGCAGGGACGCCGCACGCTTGGGTGCGACGAGCCGGACCGACGGGTCGGAGGGGATCCGCCCGGTGTGCTCGGCCCAGCGCAGGAAGGTGCGCGCCGCCGCCGCCCGACGGGCGATCGTCGCGCGGGCCGCGCCGGAGTCGGCCTGCTCGCCGAGCCAGCCGCGGAGGTCACCGATGCGCAGGTCGGCGACGTCGGTGACACCACGTGCTGCGGCGAAGGTCAGCAGGTGCCGGACGTCGCCGAGGTAGGCGCGTCGCGTGTGGACGGACCGGCCACGTTCAGCGCCGAGGTGGCGCGAGAACGCGTGGAGCACCTCACCGTGCAGCTCCTGCACCGAGGCGACCGAGGCCGGGCCGGCATCCCGCGTCGTGACGGAGGCGGCGAGGAAGGCTGCGTCCTCCCCCGACACACTCGGCGCCGTCACACCCGTCACTCCCGCACCATGACGCATCCGCCACCCTCACCGCAAGTGGGCGGGCCGCCGTCGTGGTGCGGGTGGGACGGAGTGCTCACTCGACGATGAGGGTGGGCACGAGCCGGACGCAGCGGTCGTGGCGGTGGGACGGAGTGCTCACTCGAGCGGCAGCGTCGGGGTGCCGGGGGGTTGCGGTCGCCCGGTCGAGGACGGGGAGGGGAACGAGGAGCGTCGGCGCGGCGCCGGGGCCTTGCGCCAGGTGCCGGACTCCCCGATGACGAGCCGGGCCTGCTCGAGCCGCGCCAGCGCCGCACGGACGACCAACGGCGGTCGCGCGGCGTCGCGCGCGACGACGTCGAGAGCGACCGACCGGCGGAACGGGACGGCCTCGAGCACGGCTCGGTCGTCGGGCGCGAGCCGGTCGACATCCGTGTCGGCAGCGCGCGGCTCCTCGCAGGCGTCGTCGCCGAGGTCTCCGACCAGGTCGATGACCTCGTCGACGCTGGTGACGAGGACCGCCTTCTGGTCGCGGATCTCCTGGTGGCAGCCGGCCGACATCATCGAGGTGACCGGCCCGGGAAAGGCACCGACCGGTCGGGACAGCCCTGTCGCGTGGCTGACCGTGTTGCGCGACCCCGACCGGAGGTCGGCCTCGACGACGACAGTGCCCCGGGTCAGCGCCGCGATGAGCCGGTTGCGTGAGAGGAAGCGCGACTTCATCGGTGCGGCACCGGGTGCCGCCTCGGACACGACGAGCCCGACAGCGGCGATGCGGCGCAGCAGGGTGGCGTTGGCGGCGGGGTAGGGCCGGTCTACGCCGCCCGCGACCACGGCCACCGTCGTGCCGTCGACGGCCAGCGCGCCCCGGTGGGCCGCCGCGTCGATGCCGAGCGCGGCGCCCGACACGACGGTCCACCGGCGGCGCGCCAGGCCCGATGCCAGCTCGGTGGTGACGTGCTCGCCGTAGGCGGTGGCCGCCCGTGCCCCGACGACCGCGACCGACCGGTCGGTCACGTCGACGAGGTCGAGCCGGCCGACGACCCAGAGGCACCACGGAGGGATGTCGAGGTGATCGAGCGTGTCCGGCCACTCGTCGTCGCCGGGCACGACGACGCGGGCGCCGACCTTGGCAGCGACCTCGAGGTCGCGGTCCACGTCGAGGGCGCGCACCCTCGCGGCGAACCGGGCCAGGGTGCCGTGCCCGCGGCGGATGCGCTCCATCGTGTCGAGAGGTCCGACCTTCTCGAGCAGGGTGGCGACCTCGACGTCGCGTGGCTCGACGACGCGCGAGAGCGCCGCCCGGGCCCGCCGGACGTCGTCGGGACCTCCGTCACCGACCCCGACCGTCGCCGCGCCGGCACTGGCCGGCACGAGCCGGAGCCCGGAGCCGCGGGAGCCGGCGGCGGGGGTGGCGGCGCGTGCTCGCGACGCGGCGGCGGCCTCGGTGCCGGGGACGGGACCTGTCGTGGAGCTCATGCCGCGGCCACGGCCTGCCGCCGCAGCGACAGCGCCAGCTCGACCTGGTCGCCGTCGGGACGCTGGAGCCCGGCGAGGTCACCCACGGTCCACGCACAGCGCAGGGTGCGGTCGTAGCCGCGCAGGCTGATCCCGCCGGACTCGAGGGCCCGGTCGAGCCGGGCCGTGACCGACGGCGGCAGCCGCCACCGCCCCTCACGCATCATCGACCCCGGGACGTCCGCGTTGAGGGCGCGACCGGGCAGGTGAGCCGCCCACCGGTCCTGCTGCACCGCCCGAGCCTGCGCGACGCGAGCGGCCACCGCGGCGCTGCGCTCGCCCGGGGGTTGTCCGACCATCGACAGGCCGGGCGGCTGCACGTGGACCTGCAGGTCGACGCGGTCGAGCAGCGGACCGCTGATCTTGCCGAAGTAGGCGCGTCGGGCCATCGGGGTGCAGGTGCAGTCGAGGCCCTTGCCCCAGCCGTGGCCGCACGGGCACGGGTTGGCCGCGAGGACGAGCTGGAACCGCGAGGGGAAGACGACGTGGTCGTGGGCCCGGGCGATCGCCACGAGTCCGCGTTCGAGCGGGGTGCGCAGGGCCTGGAGCACGTGCTTGTCGAACTCCGGCGTCTCGTCGAGGAACAGGACGCCGTGATGAGCCCGGGTGATCGCGCCGGGTTGGATGCGTCCGCTCCCGCCGCCGATGACGGCGGCCTGCGAGGCCCCGTGGTGCGGCGCGACGAACGGCGGACGGGTGATGAGCCGGGCGGCGGTGGCGCCCTCGTCGTGGAACCCACCGATGACGGAGTGGATGGCCGTCACCTCCATCGACTCGGTGCCACCGAGCGGAGGCAGGATGCCGGGGAGCCGCTCGGCGATCATCGTCTTGCCGGCCCCGGGCGGGCCTGCCAGCAGCAGGTGGTGCCCGCCGGCCGCGGCGATCTCGAGGGCGAGCTTGGCCTCGGCCTGACCGACGACGTCGCAGAGGTCCTTGACGTCCTCCTCGACGGGGGCCGGCGGATCGGGCACGGCGACCTCCTCGGGTGGGCGGCCCTTCCTGATGGCGTCGTAGCGCCGGACGAGCTCGGTGACCTCGGCGGCCGGGTGCACGTGGATGCCCGCCACGAGCCGCGCCTCGGCCGCGTTCGCCACCGGGACCACGACGTGGCGGGCACCGGACTGGGCCGCGGCGTGCACGAGCGGGAGGACCCCCGGCACCGGACGCACGGTGCCGTCGAGACCGACCTCGCCGATGTGGACGACCGAGCGCACGACCTCGGCCGGGATCTTGCCCATGGCGGCAGCGACCGCGACGAAGATCGCCAGGTCGAACGCCGTGCCGACCTTGCGCTCCCCCGCCGGCGACAGGTTGACGATGACGCGCCGCTGGCTGACCGGCATGTCCTCGATGAGCGAGGCGGCCGCCTTGATCCGGTTGGCCGACTGCCCGATGGCAGAGTCGCCGAGCCCGCTGATGGAGAAGCCGGGCAGCCCGGGCGCCACGTGCGCCTCGACCCGGACCAGGTACCCGTGCACGCCCCGCAGCCCGACGGCACGGGTGCGCCCGAGCCCCATCAGCACACCCCTTGGAGGTGCTGGAGGCGCGGCCTCGCCCCGGCCGCCCACAGGATCGACACGACGTCGATGCGCAGCGGCCCGCCCACCGGGTGCTCCGGGTGCGCGTCGCGCCACAGGCCGGCGAGCCGTCGCAGCCGGCGCTGCTTGCGCCACGTGACGGCCTCGAAGGGGGCCCCGAAGGCCTCGCTCGTGCGCGTCTTGACCTCGCACACGACGAGGCAGCCGCCGTCGGCGGCGACGATGTCGATCTCGCCCCGGGCACAGCGCCAGTTGCGGTCGAGGATGGTCAGTCCGTGCTCGGCGAGGTAGCGCGCGGCGAGCCGTTCGCCGTAGTCGCCGAGGACGCGGGTGGGAAGGTCCATGACGACCAGCGTCGTCGGCACCGCGTCCGCCGGCCACGGCCGGCCGGCGTCCTGTGGACGACCGGGCGCGACGTCAGGGGGATGTGGACGACCCGCCCGTCAGGAGAAGTCGCCCGACTCCGGGAGCTTGATGTCGGGCTTGGGCAGCTCCTCGATGTTGACGTCCTTGAACGTCACGACCCGCACGTTCTTGACGAACCGAGCGGGCCGGTAGATGTCCCAGACCCACGCGTCGGACATCGTCACGTCGAAGAACACCTCGCCGCCGTCGGTGCGCACCTTCACGTCGACGGAGTTGGCCAGGTAGAAGCGGCGCTCGGTCTCGACGACGTGGGTGAAGAGGCCGACGACGTCGCGGTACTCCTTGTAGAGCTGCAGCTCCATCTCGGTCTCGTACTTCTCGAGGTCTTCCGAGCTCACGTGATCGCCGTTCCTGTCTGCTCGTGCAGGGCCAGCCGCACCTGCTCCTCGTCGGCCACCAGCGGCGGTGGCGACGCGTCCGTCACCTCATTCAACACCCCGGGCCCCGCGTCGGGGCCGACCCCGGGCAGACGCCACGAGCGTCGGTGCAGCTCGCACGGCCCGAGGCGCGTCAGGGCGTCCATGTGCTCGGGGGCGGCGTAGCCCTTGTTGAGGCCCCAGCCGTAGTCCGGGTGGGCCTCGGCGAAGCCGACCATCATCGTGTCGCGCTCGACCTTGGCCAGCACGCTCGCGGCCGCGACCGAGGAGCACTTCATGTCGGCCTTGACCATCGTCGTCACCGGCGGCGTCGAGGGTCCGGCGGCGTCGCCGGCGAAGGCGAGCAGACCCACCTCGCCCGGCGCGGTGAGCCAGTCGTGGTTGCCGTCGAGGATGACGAGGTCGGGCACGACGTCGAGCGCGTCGAGCGCCCGCAGGCCCGCGAGCCGCAGCGCGGCCATGATGCCGATGGCGTCGATCTCGTCGGCCGACGCGTGCCCGACGGCGTGGGCGACGGCCCACCTCTGGATCCGCGGGACGAGCCCGTGGCGCGCCCTCTCGGTGAGCAGCTTGGAGTCCTTGACCCCGAT
>JAEWFB010000587.1 GCA_023389095.1 Actinomycetes bacterium | reverse complement strand
CGCGACCCGCGGCCACCCCGCACCCGGGTGAGGCGCTCCCGGGCACCCGGAAGGAGCCGAGATGGCCCGCCCCCGCTCCCGTCCGGGAGTGCGTCGACAGGCGACGATCGCCGCCGCAGCGGTCGTGGCCGCGGCCCTGCTGCTCGGAGGCGCCGGCCTGGTCCTCGTGCTCCAGCGAGCACTGACCCAGACCCTGCAGGACAGCCTCACCGGGATCCTCGACGAGGACGCCACCGTGCTGGCGGCGCGGGGAACCGCGGGCCTCGAGCTGAGCGAACGCAACGAGGGGCCGGACAACGTCCTCGTGCAGGTGATCTCACGGGCCTCCGGATCCGTGGTCTACACGTCGAGGCCGGGCAGGAGCACGCCGACCACGACCCTGTCGCCGCAGGAGGGCCAGACGCTCGTCACCGGCCGCTCACTGATGCCACGACCATCGTCGTTGCAGGTCCCGCTCGTGATGGCTCGGGGCGTCGACCACGCTGACGCCCCGTACGTCCTCGTCGCCTCCGCATCCCAGAGCACCCGGCAGCAGGCCGTGCTCACCACCGCGACGCTTCTCACGGTCGCGGTGCCGTTGCTCGTGGCCCTGACGGCCTTCGTCACGTGGTGGCGCGTCGGCCGAGCACTGGCCTCGGTCGAGGCGATCCGCGCCCAGGTGGAGCGCACGGGCGCGTCACGACTGCACGACCGCGTGCCGGTCCCGCAGACCGACGACGAGGTCTCCCACCTCGCCGAGACGATGAACTCCATGCTCGAACGCCTCGAGAACGCCCAACGCACCCAACGGCGGTTCGTCGCCGACGCCAGCCACGAGCTGCGTTCCCCGTTGGCCACGATCCGCACCTCGCTGGAGGTCGTCGACCCCGGTGACCCGGAGACGTCGTGGGAGCAGCTGAGCCCGATCGTGCGCGCGGAGACCGAGCGGATGGGACGCCTCGTCGACAACCTCCTGCTGCTCTCGCGGGCCGACGACGCCACCCTGGCGGAGGTCCGCCGGGAGGTGGACCTCGATGACCTCGTCGACAGGGAGGCCCGACGCGTCCGCGCGCTGAGCAGCGTCGCCGTCCACGTCCACAACAGGCCGGTACGGGTCCTCGGCGACGAGCACCAGCTCGAGCAGGTGTTGCGCAACCTGCTGGAGAACGCGTCGCGCCACGCGCGCTCGACTGTCGAGATCACCGTCACGCCCGACGCCCGACGCGTGCTGGTGCAGGTCGACGACGACGGGCCCGGCATCCAGCAGGGCGACCGGGAACGCGTCTTCGAGCGCTTCGTGCGCCTCGACGCGAGCCGGTCCCGGGCCTCCGGCGGCGCCGGGCTGGGCCTCGCCATCGCGCGCGAGCTCACGGTGGCCCACGGCGGGACGCTCGTCGCGCGGGACGCACCGCTCGGCGGGGCGCGCCTGGAGCTGTCGCTACCGCTCCGAACGACCGACCAGCCGGGCACAGCGCCGTGAGCGCAGGAGCCGCTCAGTCGGACGGGGTCGCCAGCAGCCGGTAGCCGGCCCCGCGGACCGTCTCGATGCTCGACACGGAGAACGGTGCGTCGATCTTGCGACGCAGGTAGCCGACGTAGACCTCGACGATGTTGACGTCCCCGTCGTAGGCCGGGTCCCAGACCGCCTCGAGGATGGCGGTCTTGGTGACGACCTCACCGACGCGGCGCATGAAGTACGTCAACAACGTGAACTCCTTTGCGGTCAGCGAGATCTCGACACCGTCACGGTGCGCTCGGCGGCGAGCCGGGTCCACTGAGAGGGACCCGGCCGTCATCACCACCGGCCGCTGTGGTGCCCCGCGCCGGATCAGCGCGTGCAGCCGGGCCACGAGCACGACGAAGCTGAACGGCTTGGTCAGGTAGTCGTCAGCGCCCAGGGCGAACGCCTCCGCCTCGTCCAGCTCGCCGTCGACCGCCGTCAGCATGAGCGTCGGGGTCCACACCCCGGCGTCGCGGAGCCGCTCGACCACCTGGTAGCCGTCCAGGGACGGCAGCATGATGTCGAGGACGATCGCGTCGTACACCGACTCGGACGCAGCCCACAGGCCGTCCTGCCCGTCGTGGTGGACGTCGACGACGAAGCCCTCCCGGGACAGCCCGCGGCGGATGACCTCGGCCAGCGGCCGCTCGTCCTCGACCAAGAGGATCCGCACCGCGTCACCGCCCGCGATCAGGGGCGCAGGTCGCCTCGCTCGGTCCCATGGCTTCGACCCTACGGTCCGAGCCTGCGCGGGCGCTGAAGCCGGGCCGTCGCACCGGCCCGATCCGCGGCAAGCAGGACAGGTCCGGTGCTGGCACTGGTGACGCAGGCGTCGGCCCGTTGTCCGCGCGCCGGTTCACTGCGGCTTGTGGGCGAGAACGACTGCCGCGACAGCGGGTTCATCGGGTCCCAGGGCGATGACGGCATCCATGACCAGCCCGGCCTCGCGGACGAGCTCTGCGTAGCGCGTCGGGCTCCGGCGCGCGAACAGCACGTTCATCGGCAGTCCCCCGTACCCCTCGGTCTTGGTGTAGGTGCTGTCGCCCACGTGTCCTCCGAGCATCAGCTGGCCGCCCGGCCGTAGCGTGCGGGAGATCTCCGCGAACGCCCGGCCCAGGTCGTCGTCGGGGACGTGGTGCAGGACGTACCAGCAGAAGACGCCATCCGCAGAGGCGTCGGGGACCGGCAGGGCGGTCAGGGACGCCTCGACGAACTCCTGATCCGGGTTGTGCCGTCGCGCGATGTCCAGCATCGCAGGCGACACGTCGACTCCGAGTGGCTGCAGTCCCAGGCCTGCGAGGTGGCGGGTCAGGAGGCCGGGCCCGCAGCCCAGGTCGATGACGCGTCCGCCACCGGTTGCGTCGACCCGCCCGGCGAAGTGCCCGACCAGGGACGCCTCGAGGGGCAGCCCGTCGAACCCGGCACGGACCGCGGCTTCGTAGCGCTGAGCGACCCGGTCGTACGACTGGGCGGTCTCGGCGATCCAGGCGGTGTCCACAGCGAGCCGGACACTACAAGCCACGGCCGACACGGGGCGACACCCGGCACGAGTCACGTCCGATGTCGGGGCCGGGACACCACGGCTCTGAGGACATCGTCGTGGCGCGTCACCTCGACCACATTGCTCGATGTTCGTGCCACGCGATCATCAAGCAACATGCGTTACCCTGATCCGAAGCCCGAGGGTCGAGCACGGTTCGGTACGTGATGACGAACCGTGAACCTGGGCATCTCGTCCCATCGCGGTGTCCAGCCCCCTCGCTCGGCCCTCGGGTGGCCGGCCGGGTCGGGCCGTTCGCGAGCGCGCGGCCGCGCGTGCTCGCGCGCGCCTCATGTGGTGCTTCGGCCACGTTTGGGTACTTCTCACCGGTGAGCGCCCCAGGTGGCGGCGACGCCGGCCCGACGGCGCAGGAGGTGGCGGACCTCATCCCGATGGTTCGTCGCATCGTCGTGGCCCGGGTCGGGACGCACCCCTCCGCCGAGGACCTCGTGCAGGAGACGCTGGCGCGGGTTCTGGCCGCCTCGGACTCGGTGGAGCCGGGCATGCTGGAGCCGTACGCCATCGCCACCGCCCGCAACGTCGTGGCCTCGCTGTGGCGCAGCGAGGACCGCGCGCGCCGCAACCAGCACCGAGTGGTGGACCTGAGCGAACCCGACGGCCCGGAGGCCACCCTCCTCACCGGTGAGGAGCAGGCGGCCATGGCACGGGCGCTCGCGAGGCTCGAGGAGCGCGAACGGCGGCTGCTGCTCGACCACGAGGTCGCGGGGGCCGACACGAGGACGATGGCCGAGAGCGCGGGCAGCACCGCAGGCGCCATCGCCGCGCGGCTCAACCGCACCCGGGCGCGCCTGCGCGTCGAGTACCTCCTGCAGCTCGACGGGTCGACGACGCCGACCGCCCGGTGTCGCCCGGTGCTGCTCGCCCTGAGCGGCGGGGACCTGCGGCGGCAGCGTGAGGTCGCGGCCGCCCAGCACCTGCTCGAGTGCGAACTGTGCGCCCGGCTGAGCCAGCCGCTCCTCCAGCGCGGCCAGCCCCGCGACGGGGTCGTCAGGATCGCGATCGAGTCCGATGCGGACATCGTCCGGGCCCGCGGAGCGGCGCGAGAGGTCGCCGCCCGCCTGGGCCTCGAGACCACGGACCTCACGCTCGTCGCCACGGCCGTCTCCGAGGTCTGCCGCAACATCGTGCGTTTCGCCGGCCGGGGAGAAGTGGTCGTCGAGCTGCTCGACGCTCCCCGACCGGGCCTTCGGGTGATCGCGCGCGACGCCGGGCCCGGGATCCCGAACGTCGAGCGGGCCCTGCAGGACGGCTTCAGCACCTACGGCGGCCTCGGGCTCGGGCTGCCCGGGGTGCGACGCCTCATGGACGACTTCGCCGTCGTCAGCGAGACCGGGCACGGCACCACCGTGACCATGACCAAGTGGGAGAGGACGATCGATGACTGACCCGGAGAACGTCACACCGACCGACGGCGAGGACGAGCACCTGCTCTCGCAGCTCGTCGCGCACCTGAGGGAGCATCGGACCCGCCTGCGCCAGGAATGGGCCGAGCGCATCCACCAGGCCCACCTGCTCACCGCCATGACCCCCCAGGAGATGGCAGCGGAGACGACGTCCGTCTACGACAACTACGTCGAGGTCCTCGAGACGGGCAGCGTCGAGGCCCTTCAGCACTATGCGCGCGACCTGTCCGAGCGCATCATCCCGCGCGGCGTCGAGACCAACGAGGTGGTGGGCATCGTCCTGCTGCTGCGCGACGTGCTCGCACGGTCCCTGTTCGAGAAGTACCAGCGGGACTTCGGGCTGCTCAACGAGGTGCTCGACGCCTACGAGCCCGCCGCCAACCGCATCGCGAACACGGTGGCCGTGAGCTTCGTCGAGGAACGCGAGCGGGTCATCCGCCAGCAGCAGGACGCGATCCGCGAGCTGTCGACGCCGGTGCTGCCCGTGCGCGAGCGCCTGCTCATCCTGCCGATCATCGGCGTGCTCGACAGCGAGCGGGCCCGCCAGCTCACCGAGCAGCTGCTCGGCGGCATCCGCAAGCACCGGGCCAAGGTCGTCGTCATCGACATCACGGGCGCTCCCGACGTCGACCAGACCGTCGCCAACCACCTGGTCCAGACCGTCGACGCGTCACGGCTCATGGGTGCGAGCGTCATCATCACGGGGCTGTCACCGAAGATCGCCCAGACGCTCGTGACCATCGGTGTCGACCTCAGCAAGATGAACACCATCGGCGACCTGCAGGGCGGACTCGAGGAGGCCGAACGCCTCCTCGGCTACCGCGTCATCCGGAAGGAGGCCAGCGCCAGCTCGTGAACGGCGGACCGGCTCTCGTGTCGATCATGCGCCAGGGATCCACCCTGATCGCATCGATCCACACCGCCCTCGACGACTCGGAGCTCGTCCGCTTCGAGCGTGACCTCGTCGACCGCATCGGCGAGCACCGGTCCCAGGGGGTCGTCATCGACGTGGCGGCCCTGGACGTCATCGACTCGTTCGCGGCCCTGACCCTGCGGCGCATCGCCGAGATGGCCCGCCTGCGCGGGGCCGTGACCGTCATCGTGGGCATCCAGCCCGAGGTCGCCTTCACCATGGTGCGGCTGGGGCTGGGCCCCGGCAGCGTGCCCACGGCGCTCGACCTCGAGGAGGGGCTGCAGATGCTCGCGGAGCAGGTGCCCCACGCGTCGGTCGCCGGCTGGCGAGACCCCGAGCTCGACGTGGTGCCGGAGGAGGAGGGGTGAGCCGCCGATCGGCCCACGGGACCGAGGTGACGCGTCTGCTGCGCGACTACCGCCCGATGCTCCTGCGCTTCCTCCCGCACCACGCGGAGGAGGTGCGGGCCGAGGCGTACGAGCTGGGACGCTCGGCCTTTGCGCGTGGTGTCCCCCTGCTGGCCGTGTGCCGGATCCACCAGGAGGTGACCGGCGAGCTCCTGCGGGCCACCAGCCTCGAGGACGTCGTCAGAGTGCACGAGGATGCCGGCGAGCTGCTGCTGGAGGTCCTCGCGGCGTACGAGATGACCCATCGCGCCGCCTCCGAGCGGTGACAGCGGCCCGGACGCCTTGACCGTCGACTCATGACGCGGCCCTCCGACGACGCAGATGCCCAGTGGCACGGACGACCGGGCCCCGCCCCGCTGGCGGACACCGCCCTGCACCGCCTCGAGAAGGATCCGCCGCGTCATGCACCCCGGGGCGAGGCATCTTCCGGGTGACCGAACGGCCCACCCGGCCGCCCACCCGAACAAGGAGTACTGCCCATGAAGTTCGCCTCCACGCTGTGTGCGAGCGGTGTCGCCCTGGCCACCACGGCCGCGATGGGGATCGCACCGGCGGCAACCGCCTCGGCCGCGCCTGCTGCCGCCTCGAGTGCCGCACCCGCAGCGGCCACCCCTCGCGCCTCCTCATCCTCGGCGATCAACCAGGTCATCTCGGGGGTCGGCACGTTCGCCGGCACCTTCACCCCCACCGGGTTCAGCAACCAGAACGGTGCCCTCGCCGTGACCGGTCTGGTGACCGGGACGCTCACCCGGCTCGACGGCACCGTCGTACCGGTGACGCAGACCGTCACGACCACGGTCCAGAACGCGACGACCACCGGTTCGTGCGACATCCTCAACCTGGTGCTCGGGCCGCTGCACCTCAACGTCCTCGGCCTGAACGTCGACCTCAACCAGGTCGTCCTCAACATCACCGGCCGGACCGGCGCCGGCAACCTGCTGGGCAACCTGCTGTGCGCGGTCGCAGGCCTGCTCGACGGCAACGGCGTCAACGGCCTGGCCACCCTCCTGAACCGGTTGCTCGGCCTCTGAGGGCCACGACCCCACACACCGGGGCGTCCCCATTCCGGCGTCTGGGGACACCCCGGGACGGCACCGCCCGCTCCCCTCGCGGTGCCCTCGCGGTGCCGTCCCGCGCGGCGTCCTGCGGC